>JBEPVV010000037.1:0-9262 GCA_041690795.1 Gemmatimonadota bacterium
CCGCCGCCTCGGTGGTGTCGTCACCGGGTTCGACGTGCGCGCAGCGGCAGCGGAGGAAGTCCAGTCGCTGGGCGCGCGCTTCCTGGCCCCTGAGGCGATCGCGCCCGACGCTGCCGCTGCGGGTGGCTATGCCAAGGAGCTTGGCGATGAGCAGCAGCAGCGGGTGCTCGCTGCGATCTCTGGCGTGATCGATCAGACCGATCTGGTGATCTCCACTGCGGCGATTCCCAACAAACCGGCGCCTCGACTGATCACCGCCGCCATGGTTGGCCGGATGAAGGCAGGTTCGGTGATCGTCGATGTCGCCGCCGAAACCGGCGGCAATTGCGAGCTGACGCGGCCCGGAGAAACCATCGATCAGGGAGGCGTGATCATCATGGGCCCGCTCAACCTGCCCAGTACCATGCCGATGCACGCCTCGCAGATGTTCTCGCGCAACGTGCAATCGCTGCTCGACCTGCTGCGGAAGGAGGGGAAGATGGTGCTCGACACCAGTGACGATATCATCTCGGCAATGCGGGTGAGCACGCCATGAGCTTCATCACTGTCATCCAGCTGTACGTCTTCGTCCTCGCGGCATTCGTCGGGTTCATGGTCATTACCCGGGTGCCGCCGCTGCTGCATACACCGCTGATGTCTGCCACCAACGCCATCTCCGGCATTTCGCTGGTCGGCTCGCTGGTGGCGGCCGGATCCGGCACGCACCGCATCAGCAATATTCTCGGCTGCATCGCGGTGGCCTGCGCGATGATCAACGTGGTTGGGGGATTCGTCATCACCGACCGGATGCTCAAGATGTTCCGCCGCAAGCCGGATGGGGCGCGGGGCGGGTCGGCGACGCCGTGAGCCTTCGCGACCTGATGATCCAGGCCGCGTACCTCGCGGCGTCGGTGTTCTTCATCCTCGGGCTCAAGTCGCTGTCGCATCCCGACAAGGCGCGACGCGGGATGAATCAGGCCGCCATCGGCATGCTACTCGCGATCGTGGGCACGCTCGCCAACTCGGGCATCGTCACCTACCAGTGGATCATCGTCGGTCTCATCATCGGCACGCTGGTCGGCATTCCGCTGGGTACCAAGGTGCCGATGACGGCGATGCCGCAGCAGATCGCCATCTCCCACGGCTTCGGCGCGCTGGCGGCGACGCTGGTCGGCGTCAACGAATGGATGGTCAACGGCTACGGCGCCGGAATCGATCGTGGCACCATGACCGCGCTTGGCTTCGAAACACTGTTCGGCGCGCTGACCGTCACCGGCTCGCTGATGGCCTTCGGCAAGCTGCAGGAGCTGCTCCCGGGCAAACCAATCACCTGGCCGCTCCAGAATGCGACCAGCCTCGGCCTCCTGGCCGCAGCGCTCGGTCTCTTCGGCTGGCTGATCGTCAACCCCGCCAACCCGGTTGCCTTCTGGGCGATGTGCGGCGTCGCCCTCCTGATCGGCGTGCTCTTCGTGCTGCCCATCGGCGGGGCCGACATGCCCGTCGTCGTGTCACTGCTCAACTCATACGCGGGTCTGGCTGCGGCAGCCACCGGTTTCGCCATCGGCAACAATGTGCTGATCATCGCCGGGGCGCTCAACGGCGCTTCGGGTTTCCTGCTTTCGATCCTGATGTCGAAGGCGATGAACCGGTCGTTCGCGAACGTCATCTTCGGGGCGTTTGGCGGGGAGACCGCGGGGCCGGCGGCGACGTCTGCCACGGGACTGTCGGTGCGGAGCGTATCGCCGGAAGATGCGGCGGTGCAGCTTGCGTTTGCATCGCGGGTGATCGTCGTCCCTGGTTACGGGCTGGCGGTGGCGCAGGCGCAGCACGTGGTGCAGGAGCTGGCCGAGCAGATCGAGAAGCGCGGCGGCGAGGTCAAGTACGCGATTCACCCGGTGGCCGGGCGGATGCCGGGTCACATGAATGTGCTGCTCGCCGAAGCGAACATCCCGTACGACAAGCTGCTCGACATGGACGAGATCAATCCGCTCTTCGACCACTGTGATGTGGCGCTGGTGGTGGGCGCCAATGACGTGGTCAACCCGGCCGCTCGCACCGACCCCTCCTCGCCCATCTACGGAATGCCGATCCTCAACGTCGACAAGGCGCGGAGCGTGATCGTGCTCAAGCGGAGCATGAACGCCGGCTTCGCCGGGATCGACAACGCGCTCTTCTACGAGCCGAAGACCGCCATGCTGTTCGGCGACGCCAAGGCATCGCTGTCGCGACTGGTTGCCGAGATCAAGAGTCTCTGAGGAACGCGGAGGGGCCGCCCTACGTAAGGAATACGAGGCGGATGTGACTGCCCGGCGTTTCACAGCGTCACCTGTGTTGCAAGTCGATGTTTCACACGTTCTTACCGCATTACTTGCAGGAATCCGTTTGCGACGTTATTTTGGCGTCCCTGAGATGGTGAGCTTTTTCCGTCAGGCAGTGCGGCTCGGGGCTGCATGGCCGATGACGGGATCGATGGAATGGAGTCGGATGTGACCATTCGTGCCCGCGGGAAGCGGCGGTCGTTGCGCCCCGCGCAGATCGCCCGGGCGGTAGATGAAGGCCGTGAGAGCCTCGACCTGTATCTGGACGAGATCTCGCGGGTGCCGCTGCTAAATCGCGAAGAGGAGATGGCGTTGGCGCGCCGGGCGTTTCAGGGCGACATCCTCGCCCAGGAACGGTTGGCGCGGCACAACGTGCGTTTCGTCGTGTCGGTCGCCAAGAAGTTCCAGAACCGTGGTGTGCCGCTGGTCGACCTCATCGGCGAGGGAAACCTCGGGCTGATGACGGCCGCCCGGAAGTTTGACCCGGATCGCGGCGTGAAGTTCATCTCGTACGCAGTGTGGTGGATTCGCCAGGCGGTGCAGGCGGCGATTGCTCGTCATGGCAGGCCGGTCCGGGTGCCGCTCAACCGCACCGCCGACCTGTCTCGCCTCGGCAAGACCACGACGCTGCTCAAGGAAAAGCTGGGCCGCATGCCGACCACCGAGGAACTGGCCCGGGCGACCGGCCTGACTGAGGAAGCCGTGCGCTCGCTGTCGTCGCTCAACACCGAAGCCGTGCGGCTCGACCATCCGACGCGCGAGGGCGACGGCAACGAGCGGATGGAGCGCTTCGCGTTGGCCGAGCAGGAGCAGACCGATGCGCATACGATGGCCTCGTCCCAGAGCGCCGACATTGAAGCGGCGCTCGATTCGCTGCCGCCGCGCGACGCCAAGGTGCTGCGGCTGTATTTCGGGCTCGACGATGGCGAGCCGCGCACTCTCGAAGAGATCGGACGGATGATGGGCGTGACGCGCGAGCGCATTCGCCAGCTGCGCGACCGCGCACTGGTGCGGCTCCGCGAAGGGGAAACCGGCGAAAAACTCAAAGACCTGGTGGCATGATGAAAACGATGATTCGATCGATGACGGCGGCCGCGCTGCTGTTGGCAGCCTCGAGCGCCTCGGCGCAAATGACGCACCCGAGCTTTGCCGGCACCTGGGTGCTCGACGTCGGCAAGAGCCAGTCGACGCAGGCGTTGCCTGACAGCGCGACCTGGACGATTTCTCAGACCGGCGACACCGTCGTAATGGACCGCGTCAACTTCAGCGCCGCGACGGGAAACGTCACGATTCACGGTCGCTTTGCGACTGACGGCAAGGAGTGGAAGAATACCATCACGCAACCGGCGATCGGCGAGATTCAGACGGCCACAACTGCGGCGTGGGACGGCGCGGCCCTCGTGGCCACCACCGGCTTCACGGTGCAGGACACGCCCGTGATCCAGACCGACCGGTGGACGCTGAGTGCTGACGGCAAGACGCTGACATCGGACCGGAAGTTCACCGCCGATGGTCAGGACGTCGCGACGTCGACGCTGGTGTTCAGCAAGAAGAACTGACGGCAGGCCGCGGTGCAGTGGCGGGGGCTTCGTCAGCGAAGTCCCCGTTTCTGTTTGACACTCGATATTCGGAGAACGCAAGATGAAGTTCGTTAACGGAATCGCAATGCTCGGACTGGTTGCCGTCGTCGCCGCGCCGATGCGCGCGCAGACAGCGGTCCATCCGAACTTCACTGGCTCCTGGGCCATCGACCCGACGAAGACGGTATCCGAAGGGCCGATGGCCGTGCCGACCGCTGCGATCTACACCATCGTTCAGACCTCAGATTCAGTCGTCGTGGATGGAGTGGTCACTGTGCCAGATGTCGGAGAGGTCAAGCGGCACGACATCGTCGGTTTCGATGGCAGGGCATGGAAGAATGTGAGTCCGCAGCCATCGGGCGACATCGAGACGATGACCACGATGAACTGGGACAAGGATGTATTGGCGATGCACCTGACCGCCAGCGTCCAGGGGTACGACGTGACGGTAGAGCAGACATGGACCATGGCCCCCGATGGCAAGTCGTTCGCGAATCATCAGGTGACGATGGTCGGAGGGCAGGAATACCAGAATCTGACACTGGTGTTCGTCAAGAAGAGCTGAAGCTTCGGTACCGTTCGCCTTTCACTCAGGGGAATCACATGCGCATTACGCATCGCATCATGCTTGCCGCCGCGACCCTGTCGCTGGCCGTTCTTCCGGGCATTCACGCCCAGGCAGCACACCCGAACTTTTCCGGGGTCTGGGTCATGGACCGCGCGCGCAGTGACACGGGACAGCTCACGCCCACGTCGATGACGCTCACCATTCAGCAGAGCGGCAATTCACTGACGGTGGATCGCGAGATTCTCAACTCCGGTGTCAACACGAAGTCGCGGATGGTCTGGGGAACCGATGGCAACGTCTGGAAAAACAAGGCCACCATGGGCGGTCAGTCGATCGACGTCTCGAGTGTGCTGACCTGGGCGGGACCGCGGCTCACCATCCGGAGCTCGGCGAAGACGGCAGCCGGCGACGCGGTGCAGACCGATCTCTGGGCGCTGGGCCCCGATGGCAAGTCGTTGATGGTGCACCGCTCCGCGAACCTTCCAGGCACGCAGATGGCGGCGAACCTGGTGCTCGTCAAGAAGGGCTGACCGCTAGGACGCCTTCTTCGCGAAGAGTCGCAGCACGCGCGGAAGAATGCCGCCGTGCTGCAGGTACTCGATCTCCACCGGTGAGTTGACGCGGGCGATGGCCTTGAAGGTCGTCCGCGTCCCTGAGGCCGGATCCACGGCCGTCACCGTGACGGTCCCTCCAGCAACCAGCCCCGCAATCCCGCTCAAACTGAAGATTTCCCGCCCCGTCAATCCGAGTGTCTGCGCATTCTGTCCTGGTTCGAACCCGAGCGGCAGGACACCCATCCCCACGAGGTTGGAGCGATGGATGCGCTCGTAGCTCTCGGCGATCACCGCCTTGACCCCCAGCAACGTCGTACCCTTGGCCGCCCAGTCGCGTGACGAGCCGGTGCCGTACTCCTTGCCGACGAGCAGCACGAGCGGCGTCTGCGTCTCGGAGTAGCGCGTCGCCGCATCGTAGATGCTCATCACTTCGCCCGTGGGCAGGTACACGGTCCAGTTGCCTTCGCGATCGGGCACCAGCTGGTTCTTGATCCGGACGTTGCCGAAGGTGCCGCGCATCATCACTTCATGATTGCCGCGTCGTGCGCCGAAGGTGTTCCAGTCGGGCTGCTCGACGTTGTGTTCGCGCAGGTATTTGGCGGCGGGTCCATTCTTGGGAATCGCGCCCGCAGGCGAGATGTGATCGGTGGTCACCGAATCGCCGAGCAGCGCCAGCACTCTTGCGCCGTCGATGTCACGCAACGGCGAGGGTTCGGGCGCGAGCGCGGTGAAGAAGGGCGGGTTACGCACATAGGTGCTCGCGGGATCCCACGCGAATCGCGACCCTTCGGGCACGCTGAGTGCACGCCACTGCTCATCGCCATCGAAGACGTGCGCGTACTGACGCTGAAAGAGATCGGGACCCAGGCAGGCGGCCATCGTGTCGGCGATTTCGCGTGGCGTCGGCCAGATATCGCGCAGGTAGACCGGCTGGCCGTCGATGCCGGTGCCGAGGGATGACGTGTCGAGGTCGGCGTCAACGCGCCCGAGCAGCGCAAAGGCAACGACCAGCATCGGCGACATCAGATAGTTCGCGCGGACCAGCGGGTGGACGCGCGCCTCAAAGTTGCGATTGCCGGAGAGCACGGCCGCGGCGACGAGTGAATTCTCCTCGATCGCCATCGCCACCGGCTCGGGAAGCGGCCCGCTGTTGCCGATGCAGGTGGTGCAGCCGTAGCCGACAGTCTGGAAGCCGAGCGCGTCAAGATCCTTCTGCAGGTCGGCGCGCTGGAGATAGTCGGTGACGACGCGCGACCCGGGTGCCATCGAGGTCTTCACCCAGCGCTTCACCTGCAGGCCCTTTGCTGCGGCCTTGCGGGCGAGCAGTCCCGCACCGACCATGACCGAAGGATTGGAGGTGTTGGTGCACGACGTGATGGCGGCGATGACGACGGAGCCGTCATGCAAGGCATGCTCTTCGCCGTTGATGTCGCAGGCGTAAGTCGTGATCACCTCCGGCTGCGCTGCCGGCACCGATCCGCCTTCGTTGTTCCAGCGTTCGAGCGCGGCGCGCGCCTGTTCCCGCCGGGCAGCCGGGACCGTGGGCTGCATCAGCGACGGCAACGTTGCCGCGAAGTTCTGCCGCAATGACGTCAGCGGCACCAGGTCCTGGGGGCGCTTCGGCCCCGCCACGCTCGGCACCACCGTGGACAGGTCGAGTTCGAGCGTCGCATTGAAGATCGGCTCCGGTGCATCGACGGTGTGAAAGAGTTGCTGCGCTCGGCAGTACTGCTCGACCAGCGCGACCTGTGCGGCGTCACGGCCGGTGCGCTCCAGGTAACGCACCGTTTCGGCATCGACCGGAAAGAAGCCGCACGTCGCGCCGTATTCCGGCGCCATGTTGGCGATGGTAGCGCGATCAGCCAGCGGGAGTTGCGCCAGGCCGGGCCCGAAGAATTCGACGAACTTGTCAACCACGCCGTGCTTGCGGAGCATCTGCGTGACGGTGAGGACGAGGTCGGTGGCGGTGCATCCCGGCGGCAGTGTGCCGGTGAGCTTCATCCCCACCACCTCGGGGAGCAGCATGAAGTACGGCTGGCCGAGCATGACGGCTTCGGCTTCAATACCGCCGACGCCCCAGCCGAGCACGCCGAGGCCGTTGATCATTGTCGTGTGGGAGTCAGTGCCGACGAGGGTATCGGGGTAGGCAGTCAGCAAGCCATGCTGCTCCCGCAACTGCACGCAGGGCGACAGGTATTCGAGGTTGACCTGGTGGACGATACCGGTTCCCGGCGGGACAACGTGAAAATCCTGAAACGCGCGCTGGGCGAACTTCAGCAGCTGGTACCGCTCGACGTTGCGGTCGAATTCGAGGGCGACGTTGAGGCGGAATGCATCGGCGGTCCCGTAGTAGTCCACCTGCACCGAGTGATCGATGACGAGGTCGCAGGGAACCACCGGATTGATACGACCCGGATCGCCGCCCATCGCGGCCATCGCATCGCGCATCGCGGCGAGGTCCACGACGCAGGGCACGCCGGTGAAATCCTGCAGCACTACCCGCGCCGGCATGAAGGGCACCTCGCTCTTGCCGGAACCCGGACTCCACTGCGCCAGCGCCAGCACATGTTCATCGGTAACGAAGCCGCGTCCGAGGTGGCGAATCGTGTTCTCGAGCAGCACGCGGATCGAATAGGGAAGCCGGTCGATCCGCGCCAGCCCGGCGCGCTCGAGGGCGGGGAGCGAGTAGATGGTCGCCTGGCGACCGGCGACATCAAGCGTCGAGCGCAACATGGCGATGTCGAGTCGGCTCATCTTGCCCTGCTTTCGGGATAAGATTCGGTCATGCGTTCAGAAGATAAGCGAGTGCCGAAGGCGATCCGGCGCCGGCCGGATGGTCTCGAAATCGACTGGGGCGGCGTCGACGCACCGGTGCATTACCCGGCGCGCGCGCTGCGGCTGGCGTGCCCGTGCGCCGCGTGCGTCGATGAGATGTCGGGGCGACGGACCCTTGATCCGGCGACCATTCCGGCCGACGTCCACGTCGATTCGCTGGAGCTCGTTGGTGCCTACGGGGTGCGGATCCGCTGGAGCGATGGGCACGGCACCGGGATCTACACTTTCGAGCTGCTGGGTCGGGGGCCGACCTGACCCCTTGGCGCAAGTGGTGACGGCCGCTACCGTTTCAGGGATTCCGAAACGGGTTTCTGCTGCGCGTTCGAGGGTCGGACGCCCGGCTACCCGGCTGCAAGCCGCTCGCCCCCCGTGCCAAGGCCGCCGATGATCGGGAAGCGATACTGGATCTGGGCGTGGTGGGTTATCCTCGCCCTCGGCGTCGTGGGCCTGATCGGCGCCATCCACTGGGGAATCAAGACCCGCTGGCGCAACCTCGAAGAAGTGCTTCGCGGAATCGGAACGATCACCGTTTCCGCCGGTATGCTTTTGCTGCTGCACGGCGCAGGCGGCGGCGCAGGCCAGACGCTGATGCTTGCCGCGCTGATTTCGTTCATTCTCGCCTTTGCCCTCGCCCGTGAACGCAAGCCATCGTCCGACCAGCGCTCCGACGACACACCAGATCCTCCCCGGGAACCATGAATTGCATTGATCAGAGGATGCTGACGTTCGCCGTCACTGGATTGCTGACGCTGAACGCCGGTGTGATGGTTGCGCAGGCCGGCGCGGGTACTGGCGGCGCGGCACGACTCGCCCAGGAAGAGCGACTGGTTGGAAACTCACGCCGGGTCCTGATGATCGGCGCTCATCCCGACGACGAGAACACCGAGCTGCTCACCATCCTGGCGCGCGGTCAGGGGATGGAGACGGCATACCTCTCGCTCACGCGCGGCGACGGTGGCCAGAACCTGATTGGCCCCGAGCTGGGTGAAGCCCTCGGTGTGCTGCGAACCGAAGAACTCGCGGCCGCGCGTGAAATCGACGGCGGCCAGCAGTTTTTCACGCGCGCATTCGACTTCGGGTTTTCGAAGACCGCCGCCGAAACGTTCCAGTTCTGGAATCGCGATTCGGTGCTGAAAGACATGGTGCGCATCATCCGCCGCTTTCGCCCGCAGGTCATCGTGTCGGTCTGGTCGGGGACGCCGGCCGATGGACATGGCCATCACCAAGCCTCCGGCATTCTCGCCCCGGAAGCGTTCCACGCCGCCGGTGACCCCGCGCGCTTTCCCGAGTTGAATTCGCAGGAAGGGCTCGAGCCGTGGCAAGCCTCGAAGCTCTACCGCGGCGGTTACGGATCGCCGGGTGCGGGTTCGCTCCGGCTCGACCGCAGCGTGTATTCGGCGCCCACACGAATTGCTGTCTCTTATACAC
>JBEPVV010000038.1:0-9108 GCA_041690795.1 Gemmatimonadota bacterium
TTGAACCCGCAACCTCCGGTGCCACAGACCGGCGCTCTAACCAATTGAGCTACAAGCACCAAGGTGCCACGAGGAGCTAAAATGCCCCGCAGCGCGGGGTGGGTCAAGCGTCGGGCCGATCCCAGAACCGCTTGGCGATCGCGGCGGTGCGAGGGTTTCCTCCGATCGGCGTACCATCGAGCATGGTGACCGAAACCACCCCGCGTGCAGCATTGCAGGCCACAAACGACCGCTTCGCGAGGTCCGACTGAAGCAACGGCACTTCGCGCAGCCCACCCCGAACAATTTCGGTTATCCGCGCCCGGGCGACGCTCTTGAGGCCGCCCAGCACGAGCGGCGGAAAGCAGAGCGACTCGCCCTCCCACCAGCCGACCGCCCACCGCGTGGCCTCGATCAGGCGTCCGTCGGCATCGAACAGCAGCGCATCATCCGCGCCGGTCGCCCGCGCGGTTGTGTGCGCGGCTTCAAGCCAGGCTCGGGCGCCAATCTTGTGCGGGTAGCCCCGATGCGGCGCTGGAGAGAAGTCCAGCGCGAGGGTCTCGCCTTGCTCGACCTCGCGCTCGGTCGCCTGCACGGACCCGTCCGCGACTTCGATCCGCACGATGCGGTCGCTGCCGCCGGTGGGCGCCGGAATGTCGGGGAGCGGCACGCCCAGCGCCAGCGAGCTGTTCATCAGCCGCCAGCGATGCAGCGGCCAGAGCGGTGCCTTGCCGTCGATGATCCGTACCGTTTCGATCAGCACGTCGCCCATCAGAGAATGTCCGGTGCAGGCGTGAGGCCTGGTGCTCGCACGGCCTGAAGCACCGTCGCGCCAACAATCAGTCCTCCCCCGAGCAAGGCCATGCGCGACGGGACTTCGCCGAGGAGCCACCACGCCCAGACCGGATTGAATGCGGTTTCGACCAGCAGCATGAGCGAAGCCTCGATGGCGGGAACGTGCTTCAGGCCCGACGCAACCAGCAGGTAGGCGCCGGCAATCTGGAATACGCCAAGGTACACGATCACGCCCCATGCGAATGCCGGATGCACGCCAACGGGGAGTGCCATCGGCAATACGGCGAGACATGCCATGATGTTGCCGATGACGACCGCCATGATCGCACGATCCTTGCCGTCGCGGCCAAGCCAGCGCAGGCCGCAGAGCAGCAGTGCGTAGCTGAGCCCGCTCAACGCTGCAAGGACATTGCCGCGCGCCGGGTCGGGAGCAGTGCTCGTCGCACGCTCTGCGCCGAGCAGGACCAGTACCAGCCCGCCGAGTACGGCCGCGACCACGGGAAGATCGCGAGCCCGGATCCGTTCCTGGAGCAGCAGTGGGGCCAGCAGGAGCACGTAGAGCGGTGCGGTCGACTGGAGGTAGATGGTGTTGGCACTCGTCGTCATCCGGTTGGCAAGCACGAAAAGGACCAGCGTTGCGGCGTAGGCGATCCCCACAAGCGCCGGCTTCCAGCCGAAACCGCGCCGGGCGGCCGGGACAAGCGCGAGGAGGGCGAGCGCTGCCACGCCCGAGCGGAACGACGCGATCTGAAAGGGGTTGTTGAAGGCGGCCATCTTGATGGCGGCGCCGCCAGTCGAAAAGATCAGCGCGGCGAGGGCGATGCGTAGGCGCGGAGACACGCGTGACAATATACGTTTGTGCCGATGCCAGTCCGCTCATCCACCGTCGCGCGGCTTGCCGGGTCGACGCTCGTCGTCAACCTCTTCGTCATCCTCTGGGGCGCATGGGTGCGCGCCAGCGGGTCGGGCGCAGGGTGCGGCAATCACTGGCCCACCTGCAACGGCACGATCATCCCCGTTTCGCCGACAATGCATACCGTGGTCGAGTTCACCCATCGCGCAAGCACCGGCGCTGCGCTCATCATGGTCGTCCTCATGGTGCTCGCTGCGCGCCGGGTCTTCCCCGCGGGACATCGCGTGCGCTGGAGCGCGATGACTGCACTCTTCCTGCTCTTTGTCGAAGCCGCCATCGGCGCCGGCCTGGTCAAGTTCGAGCTGGTTGCCAGCAACGCCACCCTGGTCCGCGGCGTATCGCTCGGCGTGCATCTGGTGAACACGCAATTGCTGCTCACCGCGATTGCGCTGACCGGCTGGTGGGCACGCGACCCCGCTCCGGTGACCCGCCAATCATTCCGCGAATGGCGCGGACGATTCGGCGCGGCGTTTCTGGCGCTCATCGCTGTGGGTATGTCCGGCGCCATTGCATCACTGGGCGACACGCTCTTTCCGTCGCGAAGCCTGGCCGCCGGCTGGGCACAGGATCACGGGCCGACGGTCAATGTGCTGCTCCACATTCGCGTCTGGCATCCGGTGCTGGCGGTGCTTACCGGCGCGGGCCTGCTCTGGCTGGCGAGTGCTGCGACTGCGCGGGCGTCGGGGGTTCAGCGCGCCGGCCGCCGGCTGACAGTGGCGGTGCTGGGGCAGTGGAGTGTGGGTCTGCTATCGCTGGTACTGCTGGTGCCGGTCGCGCTGCAGCTGCTGCATCTGCTCGCCGCGGAGGTGGTGTGGCTCGCTGTCGTGAGCCTCGGCGTCGCCGTGGCCGACGCTCAGCCAGCGCGGATCACGGAGGAGACGAGTCGGGCCGCGTCGGCATCGAACAGCGTGCCGGCGCCCTCATCGAGGTGAGCCAGCGCCCGCTCCGCGGGCCACGCGGGACGAAAGGGTCGCGGCGCACGGAGGGCAGTGAATGCAGCGCAACTCCCGACCAATCGACTGGCCCAGTGGGTCGCGGGGCGGAACCGACGCAACGGATATCCACTGCCATCGGGCCGGAGGTGATGCTCGTAGGCAACGGTTGCCGCGAGCTCGAGTCCGCGATTGCCGCTGTCGAGCAGCAGTTCGGCTCCCTTGATCGTATGGCTCTCGACGGTAGCACGTTCGAGCTCGGTGAGTGAACCGAGGTTGCCGAGTTCGGCGGGGATACGCGCCATGCCGATGTTGTGCAGCAGTGCAGTCACGCCGATGCGATGGCGGCCGGCATCATCAACGCCCGCCGCGGTGGACGCCGCCATCGCCAGCATCGCCGTGTTGACCGCATGCAGTGCGAGGTAGCGTTCGGGGTCGGCGGAGTACGCCGCCTGGGGGGCCGAGTACTCGTCAAGCACACCGCCAAGGATGCGGGCGACCGCTTCAGCCTCGGAGCGCGCGACCCGTCCCGCCATCGCCTGGTTGGCGACGAACTGCATCGCCTCGAGCTCGTCGGTCAGGTCAACGCAGAATTCCGCCGGTGCACTGTCGGCCGGTGCTGCATGCGCTTGCTCCTCCTCCTCGTCTTCCGGTCCTTTTACAGCCACCGCGCCGAACGCCGCGCCGGGAATCGGCGGCTCGTCGGCAGGCACGCTGCCGCCGGTGAGTCGCACCATCAATCGATCGAGGAGTAGCAGCAGCCCTTCGAAGGTGAGCGATGGATCGAACTCGAGGCGCTGCACGCCCGCCTCGGCGAGGCGACGGCTGTGCATCCAGTCGCGCAATTCGTGCAGCGCGCGACCGTCGTACACCGGCGCGGTGCCGAGAAAGAGGAAGATCGGGTTCGGTTCGACCGCAAGGAGCGCGGTCAGTGCTTCCCACAGATTGTCGGCACTGCGCTTGGTCGCCGGATGGCCTGGTGAATACAGGTTCATCATCGACAGCACCTGGGCGAGCGCATGGAGCACGCGGATCGCTTCACTCACGCGCGCGCTCCCACAGTGTTCCGGATCTCGGGATCGGACGACTTGCTGGCGAGTTGCATGGTGGTGAGCACTGGCCGATGACTCGACCAGCGGCGCGCCAGCAGCTCGAGCGCGGCCAACATCACCGCGGACTTGGGAAGCAAGCGCTGTCGGCCGAACCAGCGTCGCCTGGCGCGCACCAGCACCAGCAGGTGCGGCACCACCAGCGGATTCGGTGTACCGCTGAGCACGCGAATCGCCTGTAGCTGGAGTTCCGGCGAGGGTTGGCCGAGCGTGGTGAGTACCGAGGATACGAGACGCGGCGGACAGTCAGCTCCGAGTGCCACCAGTCCCATGCGTGCCAGGGATTCCTCGCCGCTTTCGAGCGCTTCGGTAATAGCGCGCTCGCGGGCCTGAGGCTGTCGCAGCAGCACTTTCAATGCTTCCTGACGAACCCTCAGCTCGGGCTCATTGAGCGCGATGAAGACGGGCTCAATATTGTGGATCGCCGGGAATTGGGTCAGCACGGCGAGGATGTTCCGCGCGAGGTACCACGGGGCATCGCGAAGCCTGGCCATCAGGATCTCTTCAGCCTCGGGTCCGACCTTGGCCAGGATGTCGAGCAACCGCCGACGGGTGGTGCGTTCGTCGGCCGCGGCAAGCGCGTCGAGCAACGAACTGGTCGATGCCGCGCCGGCGTGGTGGGCAACCCGCTCGATCACGGCGAAGTCGAGCTCGGGCTCCGCGAGCAGCCGTTCCATCAGCCCGGGATCGAGCACGGCGTCGGCGATGATGTTGACGGTCTCGAGATCGTTCTGCGGATTGTCGAGCAGTTGCAGCACTTCATTGAGCTGTCCACGCTCGGTCAGGCGGCGCGCCGCCGAAGTTACGATTTCCGACGAGATCTCGAGCTCGATCCCGGCGGCGAGTACGCGCGCTGGCTCGATCCCCAGCCGAGGATCAGTCTCCTCATCGGTCTCGTCGGCGATGCCGTCCCACTGCTGTACCAGGCCCAGCACCTCGTTGGCGAAGGCGCCACCGACTGGCGCGTCGATACCCTCGCCGCCGGCGAGCTTGCCGAGCAACCAGCGGAGCTGGGGCGAGATCGGTTCGCCGTCCGCTTCGGCGACCGACTCGAGCAGCTGCATCAGCAGCGCCGGAGGGACGATCTCGAGCGTCTCGCGAAGGAAACGGCGACGCGAATTGGCATTGGGCGCGGCCGCCACCACCCGCGTGGTTGTCGGCCGGGACAACGCACTCAGCACTTCGACGAAACGACGTCGCGCGCTACCCGGCGCGCGGTCCGCCCGGGTGGCGATGGCAGACGAAAACGCTGCCAGCGCTTCGTACACACGTCGGGCGCCATCGGCACCCTGGGCGGCGGTTTCGGAGATCGCGTCGGCAAGCTGGGCGGCGGTCGGAATTGGCTCGCCGTCCTGGAGGCGCTTGCCGAAGGCGGCCTCCACGAGCGCGACCCAGAAGACGTCATCGAGCTCGCGGTCAAGCAACGGGTCGCCGAAGCCGAGGACGTCGTAGACCATTGGCTCGACGCGCGCGCGCTCCAGCCGCAGGCCCTGTCGACCGATGGTCTCGTCGGCATCGGCTGCCGACAGCGCACCGAGGAGCGTGGCAACATCGGCGGCCGAGACGCCACGCATCAGATAGATGGTGCCGATGTTCTTGCGATGCATCCGGACGGCGAAATCGCGGAGTACGGCAGGTAGCGGGTCCACGGCGAGACCGTCGAGCAGCAGTCCGCGGGGCAGAATGCCGATGGTGATCGAATCGCGATCCTGCATGGCATCGCCGAGGCGCTCTACCAGCGCACCAGCACTCTCGGCGATGAAGCGGTGTCCGGCGGGATACATCGCGGCCTTGCCCAGCGCGTTGACGAACTCGCGCAGCACGGAATCGATGGCGCGAGGAAGCACGATTCCCCGGGCGCGGCCGCTCATGGAGCGGGTCTGCGCTGGGCGTCTGGTGCGGTGGTCACCGCCTTCAGTCTCCGGTGCCCATGTTCTCGATCATCGCCCGCCCGAACCCGCTGGTCGAGAGCTTGGTGGCACCTTCCATTTGCCGCTCGAAGTCATAGGTAACGCGCTTCTGCTCGATCGTCGCCGCCAGCGAGCGGATGATCAGGTCAGCCGCCTCACCCCAGCCGAGGTAGCGGAGCATCATCTCGCCGGAAAGAATCACCGAACCAGGATTCACCATGTCCTTGCCGGCATACTTCGGGGCGGTGCCGTGTGTCGCTTCAAACACCGCGTGGCCGGTGACGTAGTTGATATTCGCGCCGGGCGCGATGCCGATGCCGCCCACCTGCGCCGCCAACGCATCGGAGATGTAATCGCCGTTGAGGTTGAGCGTCGCAAGCACATCGTAGTCGCGCGGCCGCGTCAGCACCTGCTGAAGCATCGCGTCAGCGATCACGTCCTTGATGACGATACCGCCGGGCAGCACATGCCACGGGCCACCCTCGTGTTCGGTGGCACCGAACTCGTCACGGGCGAGCTGATACCCCCAATCGCGAAAGGCGCCTTCGGTGAACTTCATGATGTTGCCCTTGTGCACCAGCGTCACGTTTTTCCGGCGCTCGGTGATCGCGTACTGGATCGCGGACCGGATCAGCCGCTTCGATCCTTCCTCCGACACCGGCTTGATGCCAATGGCGCTCGAGCCGGGAAAACGGATGCTGGTGGCGCCCATCTCATCCTGAAGAAACGCGATCAGCTTGCGGACCGCGTCAGTGTGCGCCGCGTACTCGATCCCCGCGTAAATGTCTTCGGTGTTCTCGCGAAAAATCACCATGTCGACGGCGCCCGGATCCTTGACCGGCGAGGGCACGCCGGTGAACCAGCGGACGGGACGCACGCAGGCGTAGAGATCGAGCTGCTGGCGGAGGGCCACGTTGAGCGAACGAAATCCGCCGCCAACCGGAGTCGTCAGCGGCCCCTTGATCGCGACCAGGTAGTAATTGATCGCGGCGAGCGTGTCTTCGGGGAGCCAGGAATCGAACTTCGCCTTGGCCTTTTCGCCGGCGTACACTTCGAACCAGGCGAGTCGCCGCTTGCCGCCGTAGGCCAACCGCACCGCCGCGTCGAGGACCTGCTGCGACGCGCGCCAGATATCGGGCCCGGTACCGTCGCCCTCGATGAAGGGAATGATGGGTGCATCGGGGACTGAGATCGCTCCATTTGCCAGCGTGATGCGTTCGCCATCGGTGGGCGGCAGCAACTGGCGAAAGAGCGGCGGGCCGGGCACAGTATTGAGCATGGTTAACAATAGCGGGACGCTCCGCTCAGGGCCGCTCGATCGGCGTCCGCACGGCGTTCCCCCATTCGGTCCAGGAGCCGTCGTAATTTCGGACGCGCTGCCAGCCCAGGAGATAGGTCAGGACAAACCAGCTGTGGGACGAACGCTCACCAATGCGACAGTACACCACCAGCTTGTCGGCTGGCACCAGCCCCTGTTCGACTTCATAGATCTGCCGCAGCTCGGCGGCAGGACGGAAGGTGTGCGTGGCCGGGTCCACCGCTCTGGCCCACGGTACGTTGCGCGCCCCGGGAATATGACCGCCGCGCACTGCGCCTTCGTTCGGGTAGTCCGGCATGTGCAGTCGCTCGCCCCGAAACTCCTCCGGCGAGCGGACATCCACCAGCGCGCCTTTCTGGGCGACGTGCCCGAGCACATCTTCGCGAAAGGCGCGCACTGAGACATCCTGCCGCGGCGGAATCGTGACGTTACCGGCGGACGGCGCGGGAGTATCGGTCGACAGCGCCCGGCCTTCGTCGATCCAGCGCGCACGGCCGCCGTCGAGGAGCTTGCAGTTGCGCACGCCGAAGAGCTGGAAGACCCAGAAGGCATAGCAAGCCCACCAGTTGTTCTTGTCGCCGTAGAAGACGATGGTGCTGTCCGTGTTGATGCCGCGCGAGCGCAACAGCGATTGCAGTCGCGCGTGGTCGACATAGTCGCGCACGATCGGATCGTTCAGATCATTGACCCAGTCGATCCGGTACGCGCCCGGGATGTGGCCGGTGTCGTAGAGGAGGAGGTCTTCGTCGGACTCCAGCAGGCAGACCGACGGATCGTGGCGATGCGCGGCGACCCATTCGCAGTCGACGAGAACATCCGGGTGCGCGTAGCCGCGCGAGTCGATCGTCGTCACAGGTGGCGCAGACATGCGGGAGTCTCCAGTCATGAGCCGAGCAGGTCTTCGAGCAGCTTGTCGACGGTTTCGACGACGCGCCCGGAGACGATCTTGGCCAGCACATCCATCGTCTCCAGCGGCAGGCTGTCGGGGTGCTTCCGATCGCGCTGGAACCGGACGATCGATCCCAGGAGGACGGCCGCCATCGGGCGTTCATTGTCATCGGCGCGCGGTTCGGCGGCGACGACCCGTTCGTACTGCGACGACGGCACCGAAGCGGCCCACGGTTCTGGTTCGCCCTCTTCGTCGTCGGACATCGGTTCGGGAGGCAGCGGGACTATCGCGTAGAGTTCGCACTGCAGGCCGGGCTCTTCCTCCCGCGCCGCGAGCACCAGCTGACGCGGCTCGCCGAAGACGGCGTGTTTGGCAAAGTAGGCCGCCGCTCCCGGCGGCACGACGCAGCGCGCCACCAGCTTCGACTCGAGGAAGGTCCCGAGGCAGCTCATCCCCGCCGGAACGCGCTCGTCGGTGATCTCGCGCACCTCGATCGGCACCGGACGATCCGTCGCGGCCAGCACCGCGCTCGGTCGCGCAAGCCCGGCGTCCTCTTCCTCGGCAGGGTCGTACGCGTCGTCCGGCATCGGCCCTCGTGTCTTCGTTCACTGCCTGAAACCCCGCCCCCAAGTTAGTCGGTATGTTTGACCTGCTGTGACCACCATCGACATCGCGGATTCCCCCACGCTCGACTTCACCGCGGCGGCTCGCTGGCCGGTGCGAGCCGCCGCGCACGTGCTTGGCGCCGGTCTGCTGATCGCTGTGCTGATAGCCCTTCCGGCAGCTCCAAGCGACCTCGATCGTCACCAGCTGCCCAAGGAACTGGCCGTCCATCTGGCCACCTTCCTGGCCGTGGCGCTCGCGCGGCCGTGGCCCGCTCGCGGGTTGCGACCGGCGATCGCATGGAGCGCCGCGCTGCTGGTCGTCGCGGCGCTGGTGAGCGCGGTGCTGGCTACCAATATCTGGCTCGCCATGCGCGCCTGGTCCCTCGTGGTCACCGGCATCGTGGCGCTGGTTACGGCGCGACATCTCGCCTCCCTCGGTGAAGCACCGACACTGTTCCGCTGGTGCTGCGGAGCGGGAATCGCCGGGGCGGCCACCGGCCTGGCACAGGCGTATGGACTCGATAGTCCGCTATTCGCAGCGACGCGATTGCCGGGCGGGACGTTTGGCAACCGCAACTTCATGGCGCACTTCGCTGCGCTCTCGTTGCCGGTGATCGCATACGTCACCTTCTCCGCGCGCAGCCGCTGGGTCTGGATC
>JBEPVV010000039.1:0-9057 GCA_041690795.1 Gemmatimonadota bacterium
CTGGAAGTCCGGTCTCCGTGGCCGGCCGACCTGTGGCCGCTTCTCGACGCCGCCGCCGGCGCCGGAGCGATCGGCCCCCGGACTGGAGCGCTCGACGCCATGGGGTTTTTCGGTGACCGTGCGCCAGCCGAGTGATGCCGTCGGCGGGTTGGTGGTACAGCTGGGCGGCGATCGGCGGCTGATCCCGATTGCCGCGGTAATCGAGGTACTTCGGGAAACCCGTATCATCAGGGTGCCTGGCGGAGTCCCGGCGGTGCGAGGGATGGTCAACCACCGCGGCCGGATCCTGACCGTCGCTGATGGGCAGAGAGCTCTGGGGCTGGCAGGCGATCTAGCGAACACGACCGAGGTCGTCGTCGTGCAATGGGAAAACCGCCGCTTCGGGCTCGCCGTCGATAGTGTGGTGGAACTGCTGAGCGAGGCGCGCACGGGCCTTGCAGAAATCGACCTCGAACGGGTCGCAGCCGCGATTTTCGCATGACCCTCCGAGGGGGATAGAATGGCGCACCGGGTACTGATTTGCGACGACGCGATCTTCATGCGGACCATGATTGCCGACATTCTCACCGGCGCGGGGTACGAGGTCGCTGGCGAGGCGGAAAGCGGACTCCAGGCGGTCGAGCGCTACAAGACGGTGAAGCCTGACCTGGTCACGATGGACATCGTCATGCCGGACATGGGAGGCATCGATGCCGTCAAGGCAATCATCGCCCTTGATCCCGCCGCGAAGATCCTGATGTGCAGCGCCATGGGGCAGCAGTCGCTGGTGGTCGAGGCGATTCAGGCCGGCGCCAAGGACTTTGTCGTCAAGCCGTTCCAGCCCGCCCGCGTGCTCGAAGCGGTACAGCGCGTCATCGGTGGATGACCGACGCCCGGCGCGCGCGCTACGTCGCGCTGTTTGCGTCGGAAGCACGATCGCTGCTTACTGGCGCGCGCCGGGAGCTGACGCGCTGGCGTGACGACCCTTCGGCGCTCGATCCGGCCGAGGAAATCTTCCGGGCGCTCCACACGGTCAAGGGCATGGCGGCGTCACTGGAGTTCGAAGCCGCGACCGATCTCGCGCATCGCACCGAGACCATGCTCAGTGAAGTCCGCCGCGGTTCGAACGTCGCGACCACTGTCTGGCTGCGCGAACTCGAACAGTCGCTCGATGCGCTCACCGGCGCATGCGACACCGCGGTGGTCGAGGCAGGCGGAGCGGAACCGCTGGGCGGCGCCCCGGCGGGATCGTCGCAGCGGATCGTGCGGGTCGATGTCAACCGCCTCGATGCACTGTTGAGCGATCTGGGTGGGCTGGTCACTGCGCGCCAGGAACTCGAACGCCGCGCCGAAGCCGATGCCTTGTCACCGATCGCCCGGGCAGCGCTGCAGATGGCGCGCAGGCTCGACACGCTGCAGGATCGCATTCTCGACGTGCGCCTGGCGCCGCTGGCGGAAGTATTCGAGCGGGTGCCGCCGATCGTGCGTGACGTCGCTCGTCAGCTTGGTAAGGATGTCGCGATCGAACTGAGCGGCGAAACGCTCGAGGTCGATCGCGCAATTCTCGACCAGCTGGCGGAGCCGCTGCTGCACCTGCTGCGCAACGCAGTCGATCATGGAATCGAGTCGGCCGACGTGCGGCGCAAGGCCGGCAAGCGCCCGGGCGGCCGCATCACCGTCGCGGCGCGTCAGGACGGCGACGCCGTGATCATCGAGATCACCGATGACGGGCGCGGCATCGATCGAGAAGCGGTCGCACGGCGGGCACGCGCCATGGGAATTCTTGAAGATCGGGCGACGCTGTCCGACGACGGATTGCTCGTCGTGCTCGAACGACCGGGGTTCAGCACCGCCAGCGAGGTCACCGATATTTCGGGGCGGGGCGTCGGCCTCGACGTGGTGGTGGCGAGGATGCGCGAAATCGGTGCCTCCCTCTCACTGACCACGGTCATGGGGCGCGGAACGGTGTTCAGCATCCGGCTGCCCACCCGACTCGGCATTGTTCGCGCACTGGTCACGAGCATCGGCGACGAACGGTACGTGATGCCGCTGACGCACGTGGTAGAACTGGTCGCGTGGCAAGCGGATCTCGTGGGACAGCAGGATGGACGAGCGGTACTCTTCGTTCGCGGCGATGCGCTGCCAATCGTCGACCTGAGGCGCCTCCTGGCCTACCGGGGCGACGACCCGCCAACGCGCCGACCGGCGGTCGTGTTCGAGGCGAACGGACAGCGCGTGGCATTGCTGACCGATGCCGTGCACGGACAGGTCGACGCCGTCGTGCAGCCGGTCGATCGCCCGTCAGGGATGGCTCGATGGATCACCGGTGCGACGGTGCTCGATGACGGTCGTCCGGCGCTGCTGGTGGACCTGGCGAGTGTGGTGTGACCGCAAGAGAGCAGAGGACAAAGAGCACAGAACAGGTTGTGAGTGGCGGTTCGTCTCGTGACTAGCGGGGGGCAGATGACGGCAGAGGACATCGACACGCTTCGGCGCGACGGGTTGCGCGAAGTGGCCACGATTGGCGCAGGGCACGCCGCGACGGCGCTGTCGCAGCTGACCAATCGTCGCATCATGATTTCGGTGCCGCACGTGCGACGGGTTCGCTTCGGTGAAGTGCCGAGCATGGTCGGCGCGCTCGGCGATCACGTTGCCGTGGTCGCGATGCGCATGCTTGGCGACCTGACCGGACGGGCGCTCCTGACCTTCGGCGAGTATGACGCCACCCGGCTCTGCGACCTGATTCTGCGGCGCCCGCCGGGACCGCCGCGCGCGCTGGGAGAACTGGAGCAATCGGGCCTCAAGGAAGTCGGCAACATCGTCTGCTCCGCGTACCTCACGGCGCTGAGCAACTTCATGGGGATGATGCTCCTCCCGTCGGTGCCATCGCTCATCATCGGGCCCACGGTGCAGGCGATCGAGGCCACCGTCGATCCCAACGAAGCCGAAAGCGACCTGGTGTTCTGCGTCGACACTGCGTTCCGGGCGGAGGGCACTGAGGATCCGCTGACCGGAGCGTTCCTGCTGATGCCGGATCAAGTGTCGGTGCGCGCGATTCTCGAGGCGATTCGAATCGAGTGAGATGCCCGCCGCACGCCCACGTGACGCCCTGATCGTTGCTGCGCTCGGACGGCGCCTCAGCCAGTCCGACGCGATCACTCTCGCCAACTTTGCGTGGTTCGCCGCCCGCCGCGGCGAGCACCGGGCGGCGCTCGACGCGGCGCGCGCTGCGGTGGCGCTCCCCGATGCGCCGCACACTGCATGGCGCGCGCTCGAGCGACTCGCTGCCGGCCAGACGGCCGGGATGCTGCTGGCGGGAACCGGCGGCGATGCGGCAGAGGCAGCACCGATGGGTGACCCGCTCGCCGCCGCAGTGACTGCGCACCGCGAACTCGATCATCCGGCGGCCGAGGCGTGCTACCGCGCTGCGCTGGAGCGCCCGGTTCTGGCGGGCGCTGCGCTCAACGGCATGGGCGTGCTTCACGAACAGCGCCGGGAACGCGCGGCGGCGGATACTGCCTGGCAGCAGGCGACGGCAAGCGGAAGCGTGGCGGCGGTCCATAACAGCGCGCTGGCAATGTTGCGGCGGGGATTTCCGCATCGCGCCCGCACGATGGTTGCGGCGGCTGTTCAGCACGCATCGGCCCCCCCGGCGTTGCACTTCCTTGCCGGATATGCTGCACTGGCGGATCAGGATCCGGCGGCGGCCATGGCTGCGTTGTCGACCGCGCTCGATGGTGATCCCGAGTCGGCACGAGCACAGTTTACCCTCGGGCTCGCCTGCGAACGCCTCGGCCTTCACGCCGACGCCCTGGCCGCCATCCGTCGCGCACTCCTGCTGTCGCCGTGGTACCTGCCGCAGGTCTGGCTGCTCGATCGAGGCCCCGGCACCGCATGGCTCGAAGTGCCTGCGGATGTCGACGATACCGCCAGCACCGCCCACACCGACGATGTGCTGCTCTCGCTTGGCCGGTCGCTGTTGCAGACGGGGAACCTCGGCGAAGCACTCGCCGTGTTCGATCAGGTGCTCGCGCACCAGCCATCGCAGGCCGCCGCGCTCTTTCACCGAGGCGTGGTCCTCGCGAAGCTGCGTCGCTACCACGAAGCGCTGGACGACTGGGAAACGGTGGGGAACGCCGAATCCGAAGGAAGCCTGGCGGACGTCAGCCGCCGCCACGCACGATCGGCGCGCGAACTCGCTTCGCTCTTCGCCGCGCCATGATGCACGGTCCGCTCCACGAGATCAGCCTCATCGAAGTGCTCCAGCTGCTGCAGCGCGGCCGGCGCAGCGGCGTGCTCCATGTCATCGGCGTCAACCCTGATGCTCCCCGCCACGTTCGACTGCTCGACGGCGTCATCGTGGACGTGGAACCGGATGCCGGCGACGACGCCACGCGAGCGGGGCTGGTCGCCCGCTGCCTCATCAGTGAGATCGAAGCGGCAGACGACCCGGTGCTGCTCGATCGCGCCGTCGCGCGCGCCATGCGCGAGCAACTGGCGGGCCAGTCGCTGGGCGCAATGCTGCATTGGCAGCACGGGCGATTCGATTTCGAGGCTGCGCCGGCACTCCCTGGGCCGCTCTCGGTGTTGCCTGATACCCTGATCTTCTCGATGGTCGCATCGGAAACGCGTCGGGTGGAACTCGCTGCAACGACGGCGGAGTTTCACGCGGTGCCGGACTACGCCTCACTCGACCTGCTGGCCGCAGGCGACGCGCCGGCACTGACGCCGCGCGACTGGCGCGTCCTCGACTTGGTCGACGGAACACGGGACATCGCGGCCATTGCAGCGTCGCTGGACGAAGCGCTCGAAGAAGTTGCCGGATGCGTCCAGGCCCTGCAGGCCGCCGCTATACTTGAGCTGCGAGTTCCGCCGGCGAGTTCCGCCGCCGTCGCGCGCGCCGCTATCGAAGCCGGCCAGTACGAAGCGGCGGCGCAGGTGCTTCGCCACCGGGTTGATCAGCACCCGGAGGATGTCGACGCGTGGCGCTCGCTAGGCCTCGCCGAAGTTGGCGCGGGGCGATTCGAAGAAGCGATCGCGGCATGGCAGAAATGGCGCGTGACAGACCCTGAACATGCTGGTGACGCGGCGGCGCTGATGCAGGCCGCGCGGACCATGGTGGAGGCGCTGCGCGATTCCCGTGAGTGACGTCATCGAACCATCTGCTCCGGCATCCCGCGGACTTGCGTTTCTCGAACTGGGCGAGCGCCTGCGCCAGCGCGGGCAATTCGCGGCCGCTGCCACCGTCGCGCTGGCCGGACTGGGTCACTACCCCGCACTCGCCGACGCGTACGACCTGCTCGCTCGTATCCGCGCCGACCAGGGCGACGATGGAGCGGCGACCAATGCATGGCACGCCGCCCTCGAATGCGAGGCGACGCATGTCGGCGCGCGGAAGGGTCTCGCCTTCGTCGCGTTTCGCGCCCGCGATTTCATCGCCGCCGAGCGCCAGCTTGAGCTCGCCGCCATGAACGCACCGCATGATCCCAGCGTCGCCGCTGCGCTCGACCGGGTCCGCTCGGTGCAGCCGGCAGCGATGCCCGACGCCTTGCCGCACTTCACCGATCCCGCCAGCGGGATGCTGCTGTACGACATGCAGGGGATGCGGTTGGCCGGCGGCGCCGACGACGCGGGCGAGGGGACCGGTGACGCGCTCGCGGCGGAAGGGGCCGGCTTGTCGCGAGAGGCCGCTCGTGCTGCGCGCCTCCTCGGGCTTGGCACAGTACGCCACCTCGTGATCGAGGCGCCCGATGCCCGCGTGGCAATGCTGCCGGTGTCGGCCGATGCCGCGCTGCTGCTGCAGCGCGGTGCCGGCATGCCACTGGGCCGACTGCTCGCGCTCGCGACCCGCGGGGCGCAGGCTGCAGCTGACTGGCTCGAGCGGATCGGATGAATCCTGCGGTCTGGCAGGACGCGCTTCGCGAAGTCACCGGCGTCACCGGCGTCATCGGCGCGCTGATCATTTCGGCCGACGACGGACTCGTCGTCGCGGAGACGGCGATGGAAGGTCTCGCCACCGCCGACGTCGCGGCGCTCGCAGCCGCTCTCGTGACGCGAGCGGTCCGCTGCAATGCCGCGATGCAGGTCGCGATTCCGTCAAGCCTGCACCTCGTGGCCACTGCCGGCGCGCTGCTCGCCGTCGCGGGTCCGTCACCCCTGTGGATGGTCGCGGTCGCCGGGCCCGATGCCGAACTCGGACGCCTTCGCCTTCTCCTTCGCGATTTCGCCGGCGTGTTGCGCTGATGCGCGTGCTCGAGCCGTGGGTCACCGACCCGCTGGCGGAGTTTCTCCGTGAGTCCGCTGCGCGCCTGGCGTTGGTGATGACCAGCTCGGGGCAGGTGATTGCGCAGCACGGATTCACCCGCTCCGTCGACGTGATGTCGGCCGCATCGCTTGGCGCTGGCATTCTGGCGACGACTGACGAGCTCGCGCGCCAGCTTCAAGCCTCGGCCGGTTTCGGCGCCGTGGTCCATCAGGGCGGGCGCCAGGGCGTCTGGCTGTCTGGTTTCGACACGCCGCGCGGCCGCTGGATCGCGCTTGTGGTCTTCGGCCCGGAGTCCTCCGTCGGACTGGTGCGTCTCTTCTTCGCGCGCTTCGCAACGCAGCTTGCCGCCGCAGCGCCCGCGCTCGTGCCGGTCCGCGACGTGCTCGCCGAAGGCTTCGAGCGCGAACTCGACGACTCGCTCCGCAACCTCTTTGGAGCGCACTAGCCATGGCTCGCGTGGATGCCGAGCGCCACGAGCTCACGGCGACCATCGTGGTGTACGGCGCACCCAAGGCCGGCAAGACGGCGATTCTGCACTGCATTCAGGATCGGGTGACCCCGGAGCGCCGCGGCGACATCTCGCCGTTCGGCAGCGATCCTGGCGTGGCCACGATGCTCGACTGGCTGCCGCTCGAACTTGGCGTCATTGCTGGCTGGCGTACCCGGGTCCACCTGTACGCCATTCCCGATCAGCGGCATGCCGACGTGACCAGGCGGCTCGTCCTCGCCGATGCCGATGGTGTGCTTTTCGCCGCCGATGCCCAGGCGGTGCGCCTCGCCGAAAACCTTACTGCGCTGCGAAGCCTCGCCGACAACCTCGACGATGCCGACGGACGGCATCGCGATGTGCCGACCGTCTATCTCTACACCAAGTGTGACCTTCCCCCCGAACTGCTGCTGACCACCGGCGCGCTCAATCGCGAACTGAACACCCACGCACATCCCAGCTTCGCGTGCAGCGCCTTGCGGGGCGAGGGGGTGCTCGAAGGGCTGCACGCCGTCATCAGCATGGTGATGCGGCAGTTCGCACCGGCGAAGCCGCGGGCCGGCTGAGTGGCGACGCTCAATCCGCATGCGCGGTTCGCCTCGTTCGTCGTGGGTTCGTCCAATCGCCTCGCGGCCACTGCCGCCAAGGCGGTGGCTGAGTCGCCGGGGTCTGCCTACAACCCGCTCTTCTTCTATGCCCGCCCTGGCCTGGGAAAGACCCACCTGCTCACCGCGATCGGGCACGAGGCGCAGGCGATCGACCCTTCGCGCACCGTCGAGTACGTCACCGTCGACGATTTTGTCGAGGCCTATCACGCCGCGCTCGCGTCGGGGCAGGCTGAGGCATACCGACGACGCTTTACCGAAGCCGATGTCGTGCTGCTCGACGACGCGCAGCTGCTCAGCGACCAGCGCGAGCTGCAATCGGAACTGCTTCGCCTTGTCGACCTGCTGATGGCAGCCGATCGGCAGATCGTGCTGGCCAGCGACCGTCCGCCGGAAGAGATCCAGTTCCTCGACGAACGCCTGATCCGGCGATTCGCCGGCGGTCTGGTGATCGACATCGGCGCGCCCGACTACGAAACGCGCCTTGCCATTCTGTCGCGCCGCGTCGCCGAGCGTCAGGTCAAGCTGAGCCCTGATGTCCTCGCCGAGGTCGCCGAGCTGCCGATCTCGACCGTCCGCGAACTGCTCGGCGCGCTCAATCGCCTGATCGCGCAACAGGCTGTTGTAGCGGGGCCACTCAGCGTCGCCGAGGCGCGCCGGGTACTGACCACGCTGGGCCACGGCAAGTCGGAGCGCCGGACATTGAGCATCGAGAAGCCTTTACTCGATGCCCGTTCGATCGCTGCGCTGGTAACGACGGCACCGGCATCGCTGCGTGAAGCGGAAGCCGAAGAGGAGTTCGCCGACTTTCTCTCCGATGTGTCGAGCGCGGTTTCGCAGCAGGTCGATCGTTGGCGGCAGCGCGTCACCGAAGCAGCGCTCCGCTACAGCGCCCAGGGATTCCATATCGCTCGCCTCGATGCGCTCCTCGCGCAGGAGATGTCGGTCGACCCCGCTGCCGCGCTGACGGCATTCGACGCCGACATTGATGTATTGCGGCAGCTGCAGGCGGAATTATCAGAGATTGCGCCGACGCTGCTGGTCGAGACCGCCCTCTTTGATCCCGATCGCCTCTCCGAGGCCGAACTGCTGGTCGCCGAAGCACGCGAGGCCGGCGAGCCTCTGCCGGCGCCCTCGCTGCGATACACGCTCGCACAATTTGCGGAGGGGCCCTCCAGCCGGCCGCTGCTCGAAGCGATTCGCTCGGCCGCCGCGCCGCCGGGGCAGCGGTACAATCCGCTGGTCATTGTCGGTAAGCCGGGCGTCGGTAAGACACACCTGCTGCATGCGTTCGGCCACGCGCTCAAGGAAGCCGGCGTGAATCGCGTCGCCGTCTTCGACGGCAAGGACTTTGTCGACGGGCTGGTCACCGCGCTGGCCGAAGGAACGATCGCGCAATGGCGCGCACGGATCCGGCGCGCCGACGCCTTCCTGCTCGACGATGTCGGCGCACTGGCCGGCAAGGAACGCAGCCAGGAAGAGCTCTATCAGCTCTACAACCTGCTGCTGGAGTCGGGGCGCCAGATGGCATTTACCGCGAGCGTCGCCCCGTCGCAGCTGCCAGGCTTCGAGGCACGACTCGCCACGCGACTGTCGGGCGGACTGGTGCTCGAGCTGGGCCCGCCGGATCGCGAGCCCCGCGGGAGGGGGGTTGGGCGGTTGATGTACGCCGGGCCGCATGCCGCCGCCGGGGGGGCGATATACCCGGCCCCCCCCCCGCC
>JBEPVV010000040.1:0-9040 GCA_041690795.1 Gemmatimonadota bacterium
CTGCTGAGCGGCAAGGAGTCAGTGTTCACGGGCCCGAGCGGGGCGGGAAAGTCTTCGCTGATGAATGCCCTCGAACCGGGGCTCGGTCTCCGGATCGGGGCGATCTCGACCAAGGTGCGCCGCGGCACCCACACCACCGTGTCGGCTGCGATGATTCCGCTTGCGATCGGCGGGTTCGTGGTCGACACGCCGGGCTTCTCCGAAGTGGGGATGTGGGCGATCGACCGCGCGCATCTCGACGAATGCTTTCCCGAATTCCGACCGGTGATCGGCGAATGCAAGTTCGACGACTGCACCCATCGCACCGAGCCAGGCTGCGGCGTGCGCGCGCTGGTCGAGAACGGTACGGTGCCGGCGACCCGGTACGACACTTATCTGGCGCTGTTCGCTGAGCTGGCGAAGTTGCCGGAGGAATGGCAGTAGGATGCCGACTTCCGTTATCGACCGCCTCAGTGCCGCCGTCGCGGACCGCTATTCCATCGAGCGCGAGCTGGGCGCCGGTGGCATGGCCACCGTGTATCTCGCGCACGACATCCGGCACGATCGCGACGTCGCAATCAAGGTTCTGCACCCCGATCTCGGCGCGGCGCTTGGCGCTGATCGCTTCCTGACCGAGATCCGCACCACCGCACGCTTGCAGCACCCGCACATCCTGCCACTGCTCGATAGCGGCAGCGCCGACGGGCTGCTCTACTACGTCATGCCGTACGTTGCTGGCGAAACGTTGCGTGCGCGGCTCGAGCGCGAGCGACAGTTGCCCGTGGGTGACGCAGTCCTGATCGCGCGCGAAGTGGCCGATGCGCTGGGCAGCGCGCACGCACTCGGCATCATCCATCGCGACATCAAGCCCGAGAACATCCTCTTGCAGGGTGGTCACGCCCTGGTGGCCGACTTCGGCATCGCGCTGGCGGTGCAGACCGCAGGCGGGCAGCGGATGACGCAGACCGGGCTCTCGCTCGGCACGCCGCAGTACATGAGCCCCGAGCAGGCCATGGGTGAACGGGTCATCGACGCGCGCAGCGACCTCTACGCGCTCGGCGCCGTGACCTACGAGATGCTGGTCGGCGAGGCGCCGTTCACGGGGCCGAGCGTGCAGGCGATCGTGGCGAGGGTGATGACGGAAGAACCGCGTTCGATCGTCGTGCAGCGGCGAGCCGTGCCGTCGAACGTCGAGGCGGCGGTGATGCGCGCCCTGGAAAAGTTGCCGGCAGACCGCTTCGCGACGGCGGCGCAGTTTGGTGAAGCGCTCACGACCCCGGGGTTTGTCACCGGCCGTGCACCGAGTGCCATCGCGACGCGCGCGCGGCGACCAGGTCGTGCGGTCGTATTGGTCTCGGCGGTCGCCGTCCTCGCGACAGTCGCGGCGATCGCCGGGTGGTTGCGGCCGCGCCCGGCCGCCGCAGTGGTGCGATACAGCATCATGCTCGACTCGATCCCGACCAAGTACGACGCACGCGGGGAGATCGCGATCTCGCCCGACGGTTCGCTGATCGTGCATGACGGCCCCTTTGGGGGCAAGCTCTTTCTGCATCGGAGGAATGCGCTCGAACTCACGCCGATTCCAGCAACCGACGGCGCCAGCGTCCCAGGATTTTCACCCGACGGCACCAAGCTCGCGTTCATGGTCAACCTCAAACTGATGGTGATGCCGGTGGCCGGCGGCCAAGCCGTGCAGTACGCGGATTCGTTGGGCGGGGTGCAGACGCCGCGCTGGGCTGCCGATGGCAGGATCTACGGACTCCGTCACGGCGCCGGCGTCGCCAACGGTGCGATCTGGCGCATGGAGGCAAAGGCGGGAGCGCCGCTTGAGCGCGTGACGACGGTCGACACCGCAGCAGGCGAAGACTCGCATTACTTCCCCGAGCTGCTCCCCGACCAGCGATTCCTGATCTTCACCATCGACTACGCCGCGACGAAGCTGGCGATCGGTCTGGCCGATTTACGCAGCGGCAAGCATTCGGTCCTGATTCCCGGAGCGGTGCGCGCCAGGTACCTGCGCGGACGGATGATCTACACCACCCCCGACGGGACGTTGTGGACAGTGCCCTTCGATGCGACTGCGCACAAAGTGACCGGCGAAGCCACGATGGTCGCGCAGCAGCTGCAGGCGGGGATCTTCGGCCCGGTGGATTTCGCCGTGTCTGACAACGGCACGCTGGCGTACGGCGTTGACGACGCCAACGAGCAGCGGCGACTCGGTTGGGTAGGCCGTGATGGCACGTCCGTGGCGATCGACTCGGCTTGGCTTGCGCCGTTCAGCGGCCCGCGGCTTTCGCCGGATGGTCGAACGGTGGCAGTGTCCCTCCGTGACGCCAACACCGACGGCATCTGGCTCCGTCCCCTCGGAGAGGGGCAGCGCACCCGGCTGACGCTCGAGACCGAAGTCGCGTCGGGACCTGCGTGGACACCGGACGGTGTATCGGTCAGCTACCTGACTGGCAACAAGACGTCGCTGGGTGTCTGGATGAAGCGTGCTGATGGGAGCGAGGCGGCAGAGCGCATCCTGCAGTATCCGCGGTCGATTTCGGAAGTCACGTGGTCGCCGGCTGGCGCATGGCTGGTGATTCGGACGACCACCGCGACGGCGGGCGCCGGCGACATCCTCGGCATGCGCGTGCCCGCCGACTCGGTGCCGGTGCCGATCATGACGACGCCCAATTCCGAATACAGCCCCAGCATTTCGCCCGATGGCAAATGGATGGCATACACCGAGATCGCCGCGGGAAAGCCTGAAATCGTCGTGGTGCCGTTTCCCGTTCCAGGGACAGCGCGGTGGCAGGTGTCGATCGCCGGCGGCGTCACCCCGCTCTGGTCGCGACGCGGCGGCGAGATCTTCTATCTCGACACTCGGGGACGGCTGGTGAGCGCGGAAGTCACGACGACGCCCACCTTTGCCGTCAAGCGGGTCACGCCCCTCTTCGACGCAAGCAACTTCGCGATTATCGGGCCTTCGCGGCGGAACTACGACGTCGCCCCCGACGACCAGCATTTCCTGATGGTCCGTCGGGCAGCCGGAAGCTCGGGAGCGCGAATGGTGGTGGTGGAGAACTGGTTCGAGGAGTGGGGCAGGAAGTAAGCGAGCCCACTTTCGCGTTTCGTCTTCCCCTCACTCGATCGTCAGCTTCGACAGATATTCGTCCAGCGCCGCTCGCTCCGTATCCCGCTTCGCCACCAGATCGTCCCGCTCCTTCTGCAGCCGCTCGATCGCCGATTCCTGGTCGTTGAGCTTCGACAGCAGCCGGTCGTAGTACGCCGACTTCTGCGCCACCGTCTTCATGTTCTCGCGAATCCGCGCCTGTTCGGCCGTGATCGATGCGATCTGCGTCATCCGATCAGCGATCTGCGCCTCGGTCGCTTCGACGGCGCGCTTGAGCTCGATCGCCTTGACGATCGCGTCACGTACCCGCTGCGGGATCTGACCCATCGTGCTGAAGCTCACCAGCACGTCGGTCGGAGTCGGGATCATCGCGATCGACTCCGTGTCCACCACCTGTTCCTCGACCGTGAGCACGGTCAACCGGCCTGCTGGCGCCAGCTTTTCGAACCGGTACGCCGACGGCGTCGTCTCCACGGCGGACGCCGAGTCCTTCAGCTTCCACTCGCCGCGCCGGGGGTGCTCCACCAGAATAGTCTTGTCTTTCGTCCCCTTGTTGTCGATCCGGTACTCCGATGCACTGACACGTTTCCGCGTGACGTACAGCCCGCCACGCTTGAACACTGCAGTCACCAGCGCCGAACTGTACGTGGAGTGCGTGTTGTCGACGTGCACGTCGAGGTCGACACCGTAGCTCATCAGCCGGCTCTGCCCCGGCGGAATGTTGTCGATCTGCGCATCGCCGGCGTAGCTGTTCTTCTCCAGCACCGTGATCGGCCCCTGCTGCAGGTGCTTGCCCGTCGTGTTCTTCATCCGGGCACCGTTGAGCGGATTTGCCGGTAGCACCGACGCGTTGTAGATCGACAGTCGTTCGATCCCGACGCTGTCGGTCACGATCGGAATCATCGCCGATTTCTGCCGCGCCAGCGTGACGTTCGGGATGACGTACTGAAAGAGCTCTCCCAGCTGGGAGGCTTCTGCGAGGCTCTGGACCGAGGCAGACGCGCCCGCGGTGACCAACGCGTTTGCGTCGACCCGCGAGACGCCTGGCTGCAGTGCAAGCGCTTGGCCCAGCCGGTCAACTGGAAGCGACCGCACCATCTCCGCGGTGACGCTCTGTCTGGTCGCGACTTCATCCCGGGGTGTCAGGCCTGCGTTACCCACCGGCGGCGAGAATAATGTTTCCCCCGCCTCGTACACCTTCGGTCGCAATCCCGCGAACAGGTTCTGTACCACCGTCTCCCGCTGCACATACAACGGCGCGTACAGGTCCATGATGAACGAAATTGGCCGCCCGCTGACCAGCGACAACGAGACGTTGTTCCAGTCGCTCTCGGTCTGGTTCTCGACGATCGCCCACCCCTGCAGGTGGGCGCTCTTGTCGTCGATCATCAGCCGGTAGCTCGTCTTCCAGATCGGCGTCTCGACTACGTAGCCGATCCGCACCCGCCGATCGCCCGCGCCGAGAAAGTTGATGGTCACCGGCTTCTTGTCCTGGTCGCGCGCGCTGCTCAGCGCGGCGAGGGCGCGGGTCAGCTCGTCCTGCAGCTTCGGATCATCGAGTGTCAACGCCGTGATCAACGAGAGATCGAGCGAACGGATCGTTCCGCCAGTGAGCAGGTTGAGTGTCGACGTCTCGACCGGCTCGCCCTTGTCGACCGCCTTCCGGTGCAGCTCGACGCCCAGCACCGCGCCCGTGAGCGTCTCCGCCTTGTACTGCACCGTTACCTTGGTGCCCCGCAACTGGTTAAGCAGCGCCGTCATGTTCGGGTTGCCGGTGATGTCGACCTCGAAGCTGCGCAGCGTCTTCGAGATCGGATCCTGTGACGGGTAGGTCACCGTGGTCACCCGGCCGCCATCGAGGTCCTGCAGCGTGAGCGACTTGAGCACGTCGTTGATCTGCGCGGCCTTGAAGCGCAGTTCAGCAGTACCGTTACCACTGACCGTACCGGCGTGGTCGAAGAAGCCGACGCCGGAGGAAAAGAGCACCACCGACCTCACGGGGAGGTCGGTGGTCGGTCGCGGTGTGCCCTGTGCGCCGACCAACGCGGTCGGGAACGCCAGGACCAGCAGGGCTGCCATGGTGCGGAACTGCATGAGGTCACCTCTATCAGGGGATACGGCGACTCGCAAACGATCGGTGCTCGAAGCTACTGCTGCTTACCCCTCGATCTTGTAGATCTCGCGCTTGCCCTTCACGATCAGGTCGTGATAGCCCTTCATGATCTCTTCCATCTTCTTCATGTCCTCGTCCGATCCCTGGGGCGTGCTCATCATCTTTTCGAAGGCGTCGAGCGTCGCCACTTCCATCTCGGCGACCACCGTCCAGTACTGGTCGGCGACGAAGTCAGTGAGGATTCGCATCCGTGGCATGCCGACCTTCTCGCCCAGCTTTGCCATGGCGATGAACTTCTCGACCATCGGGCGCACCTTGCCCGGCTTGCAATACATGATTTCGCGAATGAGATACATCGGATCCTCGGCGGGTGGGATCAGGGGAGAGTGTGCGCTGAATCTCTGCCGGGAACCAGCAGGGTCAAGGGGCAATGTCATTGCCCGATGCTTCCGCCCGCGGTATCGTCACCCATCCTCATCACGCCGGACGCCTCGCATGGAACCGCTCACCCGTTTTCGCGCTGTCGCACTCCTCGCCTGCGCTCTTGCCGTCGGCGGCCGCCAAGCGTTCGCCCAATCCAGCGGCCTTCCCAGCGAGACACCCGCGAAATTCACGCCCGTCACGTCATCGTTCGACTACACCCGGCGCGACGTCATGATCCCGATGCGCGACGGCGCCAGGTTGCACACGGTCATTCTCGTGCCGAAGACGGCGTCGCACACGCCGATTCTGCTCACCCGTACACCGTACGATGCGAGTGCGACCACGACCTACGCGCAGAGTGCGCACCTTGCGACCAACCTCAACGGATACGACAACGCGCAGGACGTGATCATCCCCGGTGGCTACATCCGCGTGGTACAGGATATTCGCGGCAAGTACGGCTCCGAAGGCGACTACGTCATGAACCGGCCGCTGCATGGGCCGTTGAACCCCACCACTGTCGATGAATCGACCGACACCTGGGACACCATCGACTGGCTCGTCAAGAACATCCCCGAAACCAACGGTAACGTCGGTGAGCTCGGAATCTCCTACGACGGCTTCGAGCCGCTGATGGGCCTGGTGAATCCGCACCCCGCGCTGAAGGTCTCGGTGCCGATGAATCCGATGGTCGACGGCTGGATGGGCGATGACTGGTTTCACAACGGCGCCTTTCGCCAGCAGAACATGCCCTACATCCTCGAGCAGGACGCGACTCGCGACAATTCGGCGAAGTGGTGGACCGACCATTTCGACGATTACGACGCCTACCTGAGCGGGGGATCGGCCGGCGAGCTGGGACGCCGCCATGGACTCGAACAGGTCGGCTTCTGGAACCGGATCCTGGCCCACCCGACCTACGACAGCTGGTGGAAAGAGCAGGCCATGGACAAGATCCTGGCCGCGCAGCCGCTCAAGGTGCCGACAATGCTGGTGTACTCGTTGTGGGACGCCGAGGACATCTACGGCGGGATGGCCGTCTACAACGCGATCAAGGGCAAGGATACGGGACACGACAAGCTCTTTCTCACCATCGGGCCCTGGCACCATGGCGGTGAAATCGACAACGGCTCGTCCATTGGCGCCATCGCGTTGAACAGCAATACGTCCTACTACTTCCAGACCCGGATCCTGGGACCCTTCCTCGCGCACTATCTGGTGGATGGCGCGCCGAAAGCCGACATCGCACCCGTCAACGCATTCGAGACCGGCACCAACCGTTGGGAGCAGTTGTCGACTTGGCCCTCCGGCTGCGAGAGCAATTGCACCGTGCAGGCAAAGCCGTTCTATCTCGATGCCAATTTTCACGCCGGATTCACTGCACCCTCAATAAGCGCTTCGCCCTTTGATGCGTACATCTCCGATCCGGCGAAGCCGGTGCCGTTTCGCAAGCGCCCGATTTTGCAGGTGGGATACAGCAGCGCCGCTGCGTGGCCGGACTGGCTGGTCGACGATCAGCGCGAAGCGTCGGGCCGGACCGACGTGTTGGCGTACCAGTCTGCCGTGCTCACCGCTCCGGTCAAGGTGAGCGGAATGCCGATGGCCAATCTGATCGCATCGACCTCGGGATCCGACGCGGACTGGGTCGTGAAGGTCATCGACGTCTACCCCGACGAGGTTGGCGGTCCGCCGGCGATGGGCGGCTACCAGCTCGCTGTGTCGATGGACATCTTCCGTGGGCGTTACCGCGAGAGCTTTGAAACGCCGAAGGCGATCGCGTCCAACACTCCGCTGCTCTATCGCTTCGCGCTGCCGACAGTGAATCACGTCTTTCTCCCTGGGCACCGGATCATGATCCAGATTCAGTCGAGCTGGTTCCCGCTTTACGACCGGAATCCGCAGACCTTCGTGCCCAACATCTTCTGGGCGAAGCCCGGCGACTATCAGAAGGCCGAGCAGAGGATCTATCACGATGCCGCCCACGCGAGCTTCGTCGAGCTGCCGGTGGTGACGGGCGGAAACTGAAGCGTGACCTCTCGCCGTGACTTCGTGGGGCAGGCAGCCGCGTCGATGCTTGGTGGCGCGCTGCCTGCGGTTCGCCTGATCGATCCCGCGATGCCCACGCGCGGCTTCGTCGACATCGTTCGCCCGCCAGACATGATCCTCGTGCAGTCGTCTTCGGGCGATCGCATCCTGCAGCGCCGTGGCGAGGAGTGGCGTGGCGAAGACGGGATCGTCGTGACCACCGTCGTTACCGGCGGGGCGTTGAAGCTGCGACTCGTTTCACCGGCCGTCGCGGTCAAGCGCATTCAGCTCCGATGGCGTGGCGAGATTCCGGGCACGCCGTTCATCCTCGGCGATGCGTGGGAGCGCGCGTACGGCGACCTGGAATGGCGAGGCTGGGTCCCCGATCGCATCATGCCGTGGTATTTCGCAACCCACGGCGGCGCCCTCACCCATTCCTACGGTGTCCGCACGAGTCCCGCGGCCTTCTGCTGGTGGCAGGTCGATCCGCACGGCATCTCGCTCTGGGCCGACGTGCGCAGCGGCAGTACCGCCGTGACGCTGGGGCAGCGCGCGCTGGATCTGTGTGACGTGATCAGTCGCGCGGGGCATCTGGGTGAATCGGCCTTTGCCGCGCTGCATGCGTTCTGCCGACAGATGTGTGCCAATCCTCGCCTGCCGTCGCAGCCGATATACGGCAGCAACGACTGGTACTCCACCTATGGCGACAACAGTGCCGTCACCGTGCGCATCGACACGCAGCACACCGTAGATCTCTCGCCGGTTGGCGGCAATCGTCCCTTTGTGGTCATCGACGACGGCTGGCAGCCCGGCGGCGGCAAGAACAAGGAGGGAATGGGCAACTGGGATCGCGGCAATGAAAAGTTCGGCGACATGGCCGCGCTCGCCGCTGACATGCGATCGCTCGGCACCCGCCCGGGTATCTGGACTCGCCCGCTGCAGGCCTCCCCCGACACACCGGCAACGTGGCGCCTGCCGCGCGAACACAGCACGCTCGATCCCACCGTTCCCGATGTCCTGGCGAAGGTCTCAGCCGACATCGGCCGGCTTCGCACCTGGGGATTCCAGCTGATCAAGCACGATTACTCCACCTGGGACATCTTCGGCCGCTGGGGCTTCCAGATGGGTTCGTCGCTCACTCGCGATGGCTGGACCTTCGCCGAGGGATCCACACGCACCAGCGCGGAAGTCATCAACGAGCTGTATCGCATCATTCGCACTGCGGCGGGCGAGAGCTACGTCATCGGCTGCAATACCGTGAGTCACCTGTCGGCTGGTCAATTCGAAATCTGCCGCATCGGCGACGACACCAGTGGCACCGAGTGGCCGCGCACGCGGAAGATGGGCGTCAACTCGCTCGCCTTTCGCTGTCTCTTATACAC
>JBEPVV010000041.1:0-8964 GCA_041690795.1 Gemmatimonadota bacterium
CGCGTAGATGTGTAAACGAGACAGCGGGGGGCCCCATCATCACCGCGCGCACATCTTCATCGTCGAGCATGCCGGTCAAACCGTCCGACGCGAGCAGGAGCACGTCGCCGGCTTCGAGCGTGCCAAGGTAGAGATCGGCCGCCACATCGCTGCTGGATCCGATGCAGCGCGTGATCACGTTCGCGTACGGATGCACGCGTGCTTCTTCCGGCGTGAGCCGCCCCGCATCGACCTGCTCCTGCACGTAGCTGTGATCCTTGGTCAACTGGGTGAGCACGCTGCCGCGCAGCAGGTACGCGCGCGAATCGCCCACCTGGCCCAGCAAGTAGCGTCGCGGCAGCAGGTCGAGCACGGTCAGCGTAGTGCCCATCCCGCGCTTGTCGACTTCAGTGAGCGTGCGCTGGAAGATCGCCTCGTTGGCGTTCCGGATCGCCGCGACGAGTTGCGACATCAGTTCGTCGTCACTCATGCCGCGCACGGTGCGAAACTGTTCAGCCACCAGCCGCGTCGCCATCTCGCTGGCGACTTCGCCGGCGGCGTGCCCACCCATGCCGTCCGCCACGATGAACAATCCGCGGTCGTTCGCCATGAGGTAGGAATCTTCGTTGCCCGTCCGGACAACGCCGACATCAGTTCGCGCGGCACAGGTGAAGCGCATCTCAGCCCTTCCTGAGCAGGAAGAATGCCAGTGCCAGTACGACGCCGAGTCCCAGCAGGATCAGGAGCGTCTGGGAAAAGTCGCTGGTGGTTTCGGGCAGGATGACGAAAGGCGTGGCGTCTGCCGTGCGGCTGAGCGGCGAGTCTTCCCAGCGATCCTCGGGCACGAACGTGCAGGCCACGTTGCCGAGGCGGAGTGCCGAGCCAGGCGCCAGCGCCGCCTCACCCAGCACCTGTTCGCCGTCAACCCACACCGACTGGTCAGGCGAGAGGTCTCCGACCGTCCAGACGCCGCCCCGGAGCTCGAGCGACGCATGACGGGACGCAATGCCATCGCCGGCAACCACGAGGTCATTGACTCGATCGGCGCCAATTCGCGTCAGCACGCGCCGGACCGGCAGGGTGCTGGCGGGCAGTCCCGACCGCACGCGCAGCGTTGCCAGCACGGGCCATGCAGGGCCCGCAGCGGTCGCATTCAGGTCGCTCGGCAACGGCACACGGTCCAGTGAAGACTCCAGGTTCGGGGCAGCCAGGCTACCCGGGGCGAGAAACCTATCCGTCGCCCTTGGGCGGGGGCAAGAATCAGGCGGAAAAGAGCTGCCGCTCTCCCCCGCGCTGCAGGAGCACCAGCCGGCGATAGAGGCCCTGCAACGCCATCAATTCGCGGTGCGAGCCGCTTTCGCGCAGCTCACCGTGATGAAAGACCATGATTCGGTCGGCGTCGAGCACCGTGCCCAGTCGATGGGCGACCACCAGCGCCGTGCGGCCATCCCGCAATCGGACCAGCGCCGACTGGATGCGCGCCTCCGTCTCGGGATCGACGGCGCTCGTCGCTTCGTCGAGCAGGAGCACCGGCGGATCGCCCACCAGGGCGCGCGCGAAGGAGAGCAGCTGGCGCTCACCAACAGAAAGTGACCGCCCGCGCTCAGCGACGGTGTGGGCGAGGCCGCCGTGAAGCCGCCCGACCATCGCCGTCGCGCCAACCGATTCGAGTGCGCGTTCCAGGGCGGCATCGTCGAGCTCACGATCGAGCCGGAGGTTGCGCGCCAGTGTGTCGCGGAAGAGGAAGAGATCCTGCGGGACGAAGCCGATCGCGCGGCGCAATTCCGTCGTGCCAAGTCTGGCCAGGTCGATCCCGTCGATCAGGATGCGCCCGCGGGTTGGCGCATAGAAGCGGAGCAGGAGCGACAACACGGTGCTCTTCCCCGCCCCGGTATGGCCGACCAGCGCAACGGTGTCGCCCGGGTTGACCCGGAACGACACATCGCGGAGTGCCCATGGCGAGCCCTCGTCGTAACGGAACCAGACCCCCTCGAAAACGACCTCGCCCCGTACCGGCAGCGGCAACGTGATCGGGTCTTCGGGTTCTGGAATCTCGACATCGGTGTCGAGGAGCCGGAAGATCCGCTCGCCGCTCGCCATCGCACTCTGCAGCAGGTTGAATTTTTCTGAGAGGTCCTGCAGCGGCTGGAAGAAGCGGCGCACCAGCTGGATGAACGCCGCGAGCACGCCGACGGTGAGGCCAAACCCAGCGGCACGGAAGCCGGCGTACCAGAGAATCAGCGCGATCGACGCCGCAGTGAGAAACTCGACCACCGGGAAGAAGAGGGCGTAGAGCGTGATCGACCGCAGGTTGGCGCGAAGGTATTCCTGGTTGATGCCGCCGAAGGCCGCGCCGCTTGCCCGCTGGCGATTGAAGAGTTGCACGACACGGACACCGGAGAGCTGCTCCTGCAGGTACGAGTTGAGCCGGGCCACCACGGTGCGAATGTCGCGAAACGATTCGCGCATCGAGCGCCGGAACACCGCCACCACGCCGGCCATCAGCGGAAGCACGGTGAACGACACCAGCGCCAGCCGCCAGTTGATCACCAGCATCATGGTACTGATCGCGACCAGCGTGGCGATGTCGCCGATCACGGTGACCACGCCGGAGGAAAAGAGTTCGTTCAATGTCTCGACGTCGGACGTGATGCGCGTGACCAGGCGTCCTACCGGTTGCCGGTCGAAGTACGGAATGCTCAGCCGCTGCACGTGGGCGAACACCTGCCGCCGCAGGTCCGACATCACCCGCTGGCCGACCCAGGTGGTCAGGATCGTCTGCGCATACTCGCCGGCGAAGGACACGAGCAGTGCGAGCGCGTAGACTCCGCCGAGCGTGAGAAGGAGTCCGGTATTGCGTTGCGGAATCGCGACATCGAGCGCGCGCACGGTCAGCGCAGGGCCGATCAGCGCCAGACCGGCTTCCACCAGCAGCAGCAGCACGGCGGCGGTGATGGGGACTGTGTACGGTCGGGCGTAACGCAGCAGGCGCCGGCCAAGCTCCGGATCCGCGCCGGTGTGCCCGGCGTCGGGGGCAACGCCGGTCATCGGTCGGGGACGTCGATCGACTTGAGTCCGCGACGCACCCACGCCGAGAACACGATGAAGCCGGCAGCGATGGTGAACCACGTCAGCACCAGCCGCCAGACCAGGGTGTAGAGCGGGATCAGGACCGGTGCGACGTAGCTTGCCATCACCAGCGTCGACAGGCCTTCGGCAAAGCCCGATGCGCCAGGCGTCGGCGCGAAATAGAGCATCGAGGTGATGAAGGTCTGCAACAGCAGCACATCGAAGAACTCTGCCGGGACACCGATCGCGCGCAACGCGACGTATCCGGCCAGCAGCTTGTTGGCGTGGCTCGGTCCCGACAGAATCGTCGCCCACAGCAGCGCCAGCCAGCCGCGCGGTGAGTTGAACACCATCATGCTCTCGTGCGCCTGGTCGATACCGGCGCGCAGGTTGTCGAGCCGCGCGGCGATCCGCGTGCTGCGGCGCCCGAGCGCCGTGGCCAGCCGATGCACGACAGCGGAGACCATCCGCGGGGCGATCAGCACCAGCAGCAGGAGCACGCCGAGGGCGACGAAAATTCCCATGCTGGTCTTGAAGAGGTCGAGCAGGTTGAGTCCGAGGAAGTGTCCGCGCGCGGCAAGCGAGCGTCCGGCGCCGAGCATCAGGGCAACCGGGCCCGCGATCGCGAAGAACGCCACGGTTGCGATGAACGACATCAGGGTGACGGTCATCCCCTTGGGCACCGGCACGCCGACGCGCTTCATCGCAAAGATCATCATCGGTGACGCACCGGCCTGGAATGGCGTGATGTACGATCCCCACGCGCCCATCCCGCCGGCAATGATCAATCCGGGCACCGGTGGCTTGTGGTGGACCACGCGCGCCAGCACCCAGAGCCGGAGCCCGCCGCCAATCCAGTCCATCGACGCCAGCCCCAGCCCCACCAGGACCCAGCGCCAGCGGAGCCGCGAGAGCGACGCGATGAAGCCGGCCGTGTCGTGCCCGTAGAAGAGCACCGCACCGTAGGCCGCAACGGAGATCAGCACGAAGAGGGTGAAGCCCTGGCGCAGTCGCGCCGGCGTTATCAGTCCGGCCATTGACGCCAAACGTACCGACAAACTGGGGAGGAGAGAAGAGATATCTCCTCGCCCCTTTACGTTTCCTGCGTGAAATCCGAATCGCCATCCGTCATTCGCGTCGTCAATGCCCGCCAGCACAACCTGCAGGGCATCACCGTCGAAATCCCTCGCCGCACGGTCACGGTGGTCACCGGTCCGTCGGGCAGCGGCAAGAGCTCGCTCGCGTTCGACACACTCTACGCCGAAGGGCAGCGTCGCTACATCGAGTCGCTGTCGAGCTACGCCAAGCAGTTCCTCGAGCGGATGCCGAAGCCGCTGGTCGATCGTCTCGAAGGCATCGCCCCGGCGGTCGCCATCGAGCAGCAAGCGCCGACGATGTCGTCGCGCTCGACCGTCGGCACCGCCACCGAGCTTTACGACTACCTGCGGCTCCTCTGGGCCCGCGTCGGCGAGCAGTTCTGCATCACCTGCGGCGCCGCCGTGCGCCGCGACACTCCGCAGTCATCAACTGACGCGGTACTCGCTGCCGGGCCGGGCCGGCTCCAGATCGCCTTTCCGCTGCCGGCGACGGCGCGCGTGACGCATCCTGGCACCGTCGAAAATCTGCGTGCCCTGGGCTTCGTGCGACTGCTTGTCGATGGCGCGCCGTATCCACTCGATGAGTTGCCCGCGTCCATCGATCTCGTGGCCGCGAGCGAAGTGCTCATCGTCGTCGACCGGCTGACGGCGGACACTGCACAGTCCGGACGCATCAGCGAAGCGATCGCGACCGCATTCGACGAAGGTGAAGGCGTTGCGCTCGCCCTGCGCGAGAGCGATCGGATGCGCTTCACCGAATTTCCGGCGTGCAGTGTCTGCGACACGCCGGCACCGCTCATCACGCCGGCCCTCTTTTCGTTCAATAATCCGCGCGGTGCCTGCCCCACCTGCAACGGCTTCGGTGCGACGCTGGAGTACGATCTCTCGCTCATCGTCCCCGATCCGCAGCGCTCGATCCACGATGGCGCCATCGATCCGTGGACCAAGCCCCGCTACGAAGCGCGCCGGAAGCTGCTCGCCAGTACCACGCGCAAGCAGGGTGGCGATCCCGCGGCGCCATGGCAGGAACTCGACGAGGATGTCCGCGAAGTGCTGCTGCACGGTCACACCGGCCGCTACCTCGGCATCTTCCCGTTCCTGAAGGAGCTCGAGGCAAAGCGCTACAAGCAGTACATCCGCGTCTTCCTGCGGCAGTATCAGCTGGCCCATGAATGCCGCACCTGTCACGGTGCGCGGCTCAAGCCCGAAGCGCTCGCCGTGCGTATCGCGGGCCGGTCGATCGCGAGCGTTGCGGCCGAAACGATCGACGCCCTCGCGCTCTGGCTCGCCGACCTCGAACTCTCCGGCGCCGCGCGCCAGCTCGCGGATCTGATCATCGACGAATCGCGCGCGCGCGTCGATTACCTGCGCGACGTCGGTCTCGGCTACCTCACGCTCGACCGCCAGACACGCACGCTCTCCGGTGGCGAGGCCCAGCGCATTGCCCTCGCCAACGCCCTCGGCTCCCGGCTGGTCGATGCGCTCTACGTGCTCGATGAGCCCTCAATCGGTCTCCACCCGCGCGACACTGATCGCTTGCTTGCATTGCTGCGTCGCCTGCGTGATCTCGGCAACACCGTGGTGGTTGTCGAACACGACCTCAGCGCGGTGCGCGGCGCCGACTGGATGATCGAACTCGGCCCCGGGGCGGGCGAGCATGGCGGCAAGCTGGTCTTCGCCGGCGAGGTCAAGGACGCGCGCGGCACGCTTACCGCCGATTACCTGGCGGGGCAGAAGCGGATCGGCATTCCATCGCTGCGGCGACCGGTCGATGGGCCGCGTCTCTCGGTGCGCGGCGGCCGCCTCCACAACCTCGGTGGCGTCGATGTCGACATCCCCCTTGGCACGCTCACTGCCATCACCGGCGTCTCCGGCTCCGGCAAGAGCACGCTGGCATTCGATATCCTCTATCGCCAGCTGGAGCGCCGACTGGAGGGCGATCACTCCGCCAAGACGCATCTCGGCGAAAGCGTGGGCGACGTCGCGTCACTGGAAGGCTGGCAACGCCTGAGCAGCGTGGTGCTCGTCGACCAGGCACCGATCGGGCGTACGCCACGCTCCAATCCGGTCACCTACATCAAGGCGTACGACGACATCCGCCAGCTCTTCGCCGAGCAACCGCTGGCGCGCCAGCGACGCTACACGCCGGCAACGTTCTCCTTCAACGTGAAAGGTGGCCGCTGCGAAGCGTGCGAGGGGGCCGGGCAGGTCAAGGTCGAGATGGTCTTTCTCGCCGACGTCTACGTGCCGTGCGAAGTCTGCGGCGGCACCCGCTTCAAGCGGGAAGTGCTCGACGTCAAGGTCCAGGGCTACAGCATTCACGACGTGCTGCAGTGGAGCGTCGATGAAGCGATCCGGCGATTTCGACATCAGGCGAAACTGGGTGCCGCGCTCTGGCAGCTGCAGCAGGTGGGACTCGGGTATCTGCGGCTGGGCCAGCCGGCGACGACGCTCTCCGGCGGCGAGGCACAGCGGCTCAAGATCGCGCGCGAGCTGCTGACGGCGCAGAAGCGCGGCGGCCACAAGCTCTACCTGCTCGACGAGCCGACGACGGGGCTGCATATCGACGACGTGCGGGTATTGATCGGCGTCCTCGACAAGCTGGTTGACGCCGGTCACACCGTCGTCGTGATCGAACATCACATCGACGTGATCAAGCGGGCAGACTGGGTGATCGACATGGGTCCCGAAGCCGGACCTCACGGCGGACAGGTGGTCGCGATGGGCCGGCCGGAGTCAATCGCAAGCACACCCGGTTCGCACACGGGCCGCTACTTGAAGGCAGCGCTGAACGAGTAGGCAAGAGGCGAAAGACGAAAGGCGAAAGACGAAAGGACTGCGCTCTCACCGCTCCCACCGCTCGCGTTGCGCTTCGTGGCGGATTGATTCCCAAAGCGCTTCGACGTGCCGCTCTTCGGTCCGAAAGCTTCCTACCGCGACACGAATCACGTACTTGCCGGCCAGTCGCGTGTGGGTGAGGTGCACTTCACCGCTGGCGTTGACGCGTGCCATCAGCGCGGCGTTGTGCGCAGCGAGCGCCGCTTCGTCACCGCGCAACGCCATCGGAACGTGTCGCAGACAGACGAGCGCCAGCGGTGCGGGCGCCATCAATTCGAATTCCGGCTCTGCCGCGACCCATTGCGCCAGCCGGTGCCCAAGCGTGATGTGCCCTGCGATCATCGCCCGGATTGCGTCGGCACCGTAGCTGCGCAGCACGAACCAGAACTTCAAGGCACGAAAGCGGCGACCCAGCGGTATGCCCCAGTCGCGGAAGTTGACCGCCGCATTGTCGTGATCGTGCTTTGTGCGCAGGTACTCCGGTGTGATGCTGAACGTGCGAAGGAGCGCATCGACATCGCGCACGAAGTAGGCGCTGCAGTCAAAGTTGGTCAGCAGCCACTTGTGCGGATTGGTAACGAACGAGTCGGCGAGTTCGACGCCGTCGAGCAGCGGGCGGATCCCGGGGAGTAGCGCCGCCGATCCGCCATACGCGGCGTCGACATGGAACCATGCGCCATGGGCCATGGCGATCTCGCCCACGGCCCGTAGCGGATCGCACGCGGTCGATGATGTCGTACCCATCGTCGCCACGACGATCGCCGGCGTCAATCCGGCCGCAACGTCGTCGTCCATCATCTGCTGCAGCGCGCCGGGCTCCATCGCGAACACGTCGTCGACCGGCACGATCCGGCAGCGTTCTGGCGCAATCCCGGCGAGGCGCGCCGCCTTGGGGATCGACGAATGCGCCTCCGACGACCAGTACGCCACCATCCGACCGAAGTCGCTGCCGGGACGATCGCGCGCGGTCAGGAAGGCGACCAGTGTCGCCGAGGACGCCGTATCCTGGATCACGCCGGTAAAGCTGGCCGGCAGTCCCAGCAACTGGCGATACCACGACATCACCGTCTGCTCGAGTTCGGTGGCTGCCGGTGACGTCTCCCAGCTCATGCATTGCGCGCCCAGTCCCGCAGCGAGCAGTTCGCCGAGCACGGATGGCGGCGAGCTGTTGGATGGGAAATAGGCGAACCAGCCTGGATGACCCCAGTGGGTCATTCCCGGAACGATCACATTGCGAAAATCAGTGAGGATCTGGTCGAACGATTCGCCGGCGTCGGGGGCGGACGCGGGGAGGCCATCGCGAATTTCGCCGGGTACGACGGCGGGAACTACGCGCCGTGTCTCGATGTCGCGGAAGTAGTCCGCCAGCCAGTCGATGACTTCATGACCGTACCGGCGGAAGTCGTCGGGCTGCGTTTACTTCTCTTCCTTGAAACCGGTGTGGCGCTTGAGCGTGGGATCGTACTTGCGCAGTTCCATCCGCTCAGGATGCTTCTTCGGATTCTTGGTCGTGACGTACACATAGGCGCTCTCGCTGCTGCGGAGCTTGACCTGTACGCGTCCCTTCTTGGCCATGGTCGAATATCTCCGCGGTTACCAGGAGGCCTTGCGGACGCCGGGGATATTCCCCTGGAGCGCGTTCTCGCGGAACGCGATGCGCGACAGCCCGAAACGGCGCACGTACGCGCGCGAGCGTCCGGTCAGGAGGCAGCGGTTGACGACGCGAACCGGCGACGCGTTGCGCGGAATCGCCTGGAGCTTGCGATTCGCCATGTCCTTCTGTGCCGGGGTGGCGGTCAGGCTGCTGATCACCGCCTTGAGCTTCTTGCGCTGGTCGGCGTACTTCGCCGTCAGCTTGATGCGCTTGAGGTTGCGCTGGATCGAACTGGTCTTGGCCATCGGACTTCCCTGCCTGAGGTCTGTGGTAAATACAGCCGTGTAAGATGGGGCCGGGGCAGGATTTATGGTAGGGGGACGTGGC
>JBEPVV010000042.1:0-8870 GCA_041690795.1 Gemmatimonadota bacterium
CCGGCGCCGACGCGCGCGAGTTCTGGCAGCGTGTCGAGGCGCGGAACAAGGAGACTGCCGCGATCGTCGATCGGCTGGGATTGGCGGAGTATTTTGCGATGGAGGCGTATGTGGAGGAGTAGATCTGCGTCCGCCGGGCGCCGTGTGCCATGCGGTCGCGAGGCGGGCTCGGCCAGATGCATGGATATCTCGTCTGCACTGGCCGAGCTTACCGTGCGCCGCACGGCGCATGGCGATTGTTTACTTCTCCGGCAACGCCTTCGCTCCATTCCAATGCCCCATCACCGTCGGCTGTGCGCCGGCGACCACCGACTTGATGTCGGAATTGGAATCCTTGTCCTTGATGTAATCGGCGAAGAGGTCATGCACTTCGGAATGGCTCTCGATCATCTGCGACCGGTACTCGGAGTTGAACTTGGCGCCGGCCTTCTGCAGGTCATCGAGGCGCTTCTGGTTCTTGGCATCGACACCCATCGGCATCTGCATCGACGCATCGTTCTTGGCCACGGCGGCTTTCATCTGGGCGCCGAGGGCGGTGTGATCCTTTGTCATCATCGCGGCGAAAGCCTTGACGGAGGGGTCAGTGCTCATGCGCGCGGCCATCGCAGCGGCCTTGAGCTCGTAGTTGTTGCCCATCGCGGCCTTCATGACGAACGCCTTGTCGGCGGCCGAAAGCGGTGCGGGATGGGTGGCGTGCGCGGGACGCGGAGCCGTGGCGATGCTGGTAGCAAGCAGGAGTGCGAGGATCATGGTAGTACCCATGGTAGAAGTAGAGACCGAATTCGCCGTTACTCCGGCGGCACTGTAGGGACGAATCGTTTCAGGGCGTAGACACGACCGGAGCGGGAACGGCCTGTCGGCGTTAGTGTATCAACAGGATGCCGTCACCTTCGTCTGATTCGAGGCACGAACCGCTACCACCTCAGCCCGCAGTGCCGGGGAGCTACGGCGCCCCGCCACCCGGCTTCCGCCTTCCCGAGAATGTCTCGCTCGGGCGGGTGACGCTGCAGGTTGCCGACCTCGAGCGCTCGCTCGACTTTTACCGGAACACGCTGGGACTGTTGGTCATCAACGACAGCAGTGCCGCTGTTGTGCTGGGCGCTGCTGACGGCACCGAACTCGTCTCGCTCCACGAGCAGCGCGGTGCACGTGCGGCGCCGCAGCGTGGCCGGCTCGGCCTCTACCACTTTGCCATCCTTCTCCCCGATCGCCCCGCCCTCGGACGCTTCGCGCAGCACCTCGGCCAGATCAATGCGCGCGCTGGCGCATCGGATCATCTCGTGAGCGAGGCGTTCTATCTCCAGGACCCTGACAACCTCGGCATTGAGATCTACGCCGATCGTCCACGGAGTCAGTGGCAGCGCGCGGGAAACCAGCTGCTGATGGCGAGCGATCCGATCGACATCGCGGGGCTCGTCGCTGACGCGGGACCGACGCCGTGGAGCGGCATGCCAGCCGGCACGACGATGGGACACCTGCACCTGCACGTCGGCGATATCGAACAGGCATCAGCCTTCTACAGCGACACCATCGGCTTCGACCGGATGTCGTGGCAGTACCCCGGCGCGCTCTTTCTCGCCGGCGGTGGCTACCACCATCATCTGGGGGTGAACACCTGGGCCGGTAGAGGGGCCGTGGCGCCCGAGCCCGATGACGCGCAGCTGCTGGAATGGACGATCGACGTCGCAACCGAAGGCATCGCCCGCAGCCTCGAGGCCGCGGGGCATGCGCATGAGGAAGACGTCGGCGACGGAATCGTGGTCAGAGATCCGTGGGGCACGACGCTGCGTGTGAGAGAGAAGCCGGGGTGAGGGATCAGCGAACTTCGCGCTCACCTCTCCTCTCGCCGCTCGCCTGACCTTAGGGCCGTTGCCGCGGACGCGCCCTGCCGTAGTCGGCATCATTCGGCATCTGTTTCGACTTGAAGCGCCGATCAGTCTTCACCCATTCCCGATCGCGCGGCGGCAGCATGTAGCCGCTCTGCGTGCGATATACCTGAACCTGCCGAGCGCCGCGGATTCTGGTGGGGTAGTACTGTCCGTTGCTCTCGTAGACCACCGTTGGCGTCCACTGGCGATAACCGGTACGCCAGTCACCGTAGGTCGTGGCGTCGTAGCCGTAAAGATCGATTCCCGGACCGACCTGCGTGGTGACGCCCACGCGGGTGGTGGTGTAACCCGGTCCGCAACCCGACAGCAGCACCACCGCGCTGAAGGACGCAACTGCAAGCTTGGAAAAACGCATCTGGAACCTCTTGAGAAAGACGTACACGCAGAGGGACGAGGGAGGGGGGCGGGGAGGCACAGGCTTTCCGATTTGCCCCCTCATCCCGAGCGTAGCGAGGGATCTGGTTACTCAGGCGCCAGGTAGCTGGATTCCGTTCGCCCTTCGCCCTTCGCCTTTCGTCTCTCGTCTCTCACCTACATCACGTAACTCACGCCGCCGTAGATCGACCGCGGCTGTCCCGGCGACACGAACCCGCCGGCCCGCAATTCCGGATACGCGGTGTTGAGCAGGTTGCGCAGGCCCAATCGCAACGTAGTGCGGGAACCCACCACCAGTCGGCTGCTCAGATGCAAGAGTCCGTATGGCGAGAGCACGGCCCCGGGCTCGTCGAAGGGCGTGTACGGTCCGACCACGTTGCCCGAGAGTCGCACCGACCAGAGTGACGTCACCTTGCCGAACTCGATCGCGCCTTCGCCGACGTACTTGGCAGTATTCGCGACCGGCGTATTGCCCAGTGCTGTGCCATCCTCGGCGGTCTGGTCGCGGTACTTGGCATCGGTAAAGGTCCAGTTTCCGCTGAAGCGCGCATACTCGCCCAGCGGCGCAGTCATCGAGAGATCGAGCCCCTGACGCCTGCTTCTGCCACCATTGGTGGACGTCAGCAGGATCGGATCAAAGGTCTGCTCGTTGCTGACATCGGTGCGAAAGAGCGCGGCGGTGGCGCCAAGTCGCGAGTCGCCGAGATGCAGCCCGACCTCGTACGCCCATTCGCTGATGAATGGCAGTGTCGGGTCTTCGATCACACCGTCTGTGCTGCGGAATCCGCGGGAGACGTTGGCGTAGATCTCGCCGACATGCGGCAGGTGGAGCAGCGCCCCCAATTTCGGTGATGCGATGCCGTGACTCGCCGAAGTGCCGGCATCGCCGACCGCTGCGGACCTGGTGTCGGCGGCGTCGAAGCGCCCGCCGAGGGTGAAGCGCAGGTGCGGCGTCGCATCGAAAGTCGACTGGGCGAAGAGCGCACCCGACAGTTGGCGTGCGTCGATCAGCGCGTCGGACGAATCCTGCGCGCGGCGAGTGGTGAACCAGCGCTCGAAGTGCGAATCGTCGAGACGGCCTTCGCCACCGACGGTGACTTCGAAACGATCGCGCGTCCAGGTGAGGGCACTCGTCGCTCCCCAGCCATGGCGCCGGTCGACCTCCTCGGTCTGGCTGCCGGAACCTTCGCCGGAACCAGGTTCGCCGGGAATGGTCAGGAAGAAGTTCCAGCTCCCCTGCGTTGCGTACGTGGTTGTCCGCCACGCGACGTTGGGTGTGAGCACCATCCGTAACGACGCCCGTTCGAGCGCATGACGCTTGAAGCCACCGTCGGACGGTTCGCTGACGTTGTCGTAGTCCCGCGCATCGAACTGCTCGACCGAGAGGAAACCGGGCGAGTCCCATCCGGCCGCGTACAGCTGCGTGCCGACATCGAGAGTTGTCGACGACGACAACTGTTGCACCAGGCGGCCGTAGAACTGTCCAAGATGCTGCTCGGCATTGGGCCGCCAGCCGGCGTCACGCATGCCGCGAAGTCCGATCACCAGTCCGGTGCCCGGTCGGTCGAGGCCGGTGAAGAAGGTGCCGTCAGCCCGGCCATTCGCGCCGCCGTCGATGGCGAATTCCTGTCCGGTCATTCGCTCGCGCGTCAGCACGTTGACCACGCCCGCCATCGCGAAATTGCCGAAGAGGGCGCTGGTTGGCCCCTTGAGCACTTCCATGCTGCGCACCGCCTGCGGCATCAGCAGGCTCCAGTCGTTGTAGCCCTCGGCGTGTCCGTTGACCGGTTCGTTCACCGGCACACCGTCGATCCAGAGCGCGATGTCGGTGGAGTGATCGGAGGAGAAGCCCCGGATCGATGCGTCCGACGCGAATCCCGGCCCCTGGCCCTGCTCATGTACTTCCATTCCGGCAACCTGGCGTAGCAGGTCCCACGGCGAGGTCGCCTGGGTCGCCGCAATGACGGCAGCGCTTATCCGGATCACGCTAAGCGGGACTTGTGGAGGTGTGGATCCGGCGGTGACGGTGATCGACTGCAGGTGCGCCAGGTGCGTCAGCGAATCATTCTGCGGACGCGCCGAGTCCGGCCGCACCGGAACCTGGGCAGAGAGCACGCATGGGGTAATGACGAGGAGCAAGAGAGACAGGCGCAGCGACACAATACCTCCCAGGAAATTCTGGTGTACGACGAATGCTTGTCGATGACCGGGATCGAACGCTCTCCTCGTGCCGGCGTCTGGATGCTACACGCCGGCGAGGATGCGTTCGATGCGGAGCGACGCCGGAGCGTCAGCTACGCGATGGGGAGGAGCGGTGGCGCGTGGGAAAAGGGAAGACGGAGATCTGGATGTGGCGGCGCCGGGACGTTGTTCGACCTGAAAGTCTGGCTGGCGATGGTCGAGGCGACCGCGCAAGAAACAGTAATGTCTGAATGTTGCGGAAGGGTCGCCATCGGCGAGAGGCCGCAGTCGCCCAGGGTGCAGCAGCGGGTCGACTTGGGCAGGTGCGAGCCAGGCATTGCGGCGTGGTGCATCCCGCTCATTCCGACCTGCGCAACCATCAACCCGTGAGCCGCCGATGCGGGCACCTGCATCGGGCAGTTGTCGAGCGCGTAGGGCTCCGTGATCGCAAAGGCGAACCAGAGGGCCCAGATGGGAATCAGCAGACCGTGCAGCCAGCGGCGACGCATGGTGATAGAGTAAGGAGGACCCGGGTGGCGGCGCCAGTGGTGCGGGCGCGCCGTCGGGGGCTGCGCGCGCGACCGCGTGCTCTGGCTCAGGCGTTAGTTCACTGCGTTGTATCGGCGCGGTGGTGGCAGCGAGTCGTCCGGAACAGCCTGATTCCACATCTCGCGCTTGAGGCGCCAGCCCCCGTCGGGGCTGCGATGCAGAAGGAGCAGCATCCGTCCCCAGCCATCGAACGATGGCTTTCCGTCAGCGAAGCTGACCACCTGATGCTCGGTGCACCACTCCGATGCCGACCGACCTGAAATTTCGATGTCGTAGCACCAGAGGCTGAAATGGCCCATTCGCGCGCCGGTGAGTGACTTCATCACGTTGGCAAGGAACTCAGCGATTGCGGGCTTCCCGACGATCGGGCGCGTGGACGGCAGCAGCGAGACTCCATCGTCGTCCCAGAGCGCCATCGTCGCGGCCGGGGCCATCGAGCGGGTCGCCGCCTCCAGCGCGTGATTGAACGTCGCGATCCCATCGCGACCTGGCGCGCGATCGCGCTGCGCACTGCCGCGAGTCACGAAGACGCAGACCATTGCTAACGCTGCCGGCACAATTCTCACCCGTTGCTCCGATCGTGAATGGTGTACACTTTGCCTGCCACGTGATGTCGGGGCGTTTCGCAGGCCCGGTTTCAACGTAGCGCGGGAGCCAGGGCTCCGAAGTTCTCCGGATGTAAGAACTGGTTTCCAGGAGCTCGCGTGGCCGGGCGAGCACGCCGAATTCACGTGCCTTGCGAGGAATGCCATTTTTCTCTGATCGGAGTAGCACATGGCCGACAATCGAAATGATTCCGACGAACTCAAGCGGGTGTCTCAGCAGGTGGCGGGTCGCCTCAGCGCACGAGGGATCAGGCTCGATGGGCGCGAACGCGCCGACGAGTTGACGCAGATCGCCGAAGCCGTCGAGCGCTTCGAGTTGGCCGTTGAGTCACGCGGCGGTGACCTGATGGTCGACGAAGCGCCGCGCGGTCAGACCACGCAGCCTGATGACGCACACTTCGCGCTGCCGCTTCGCAACGCCGGCGAATCGGTTTCGGCGTACGTCGAGCGCCTGGTAGCGGCAACCGACACCGTCAGGAGCCACCGCGGAAAGGATTGAGCGAAGCGGCGGCGTTCGTCACGTTCCCGAAAGCAGTTGTCATTTCCCGCGCACCCAAGGCGGTGACGCGGAGCGCCCTGCTGTCGGATTCCTGCGCAACCCACCTCTTGTGTCGCGCCAGCGAGAAAAGCGCCGCGCCCATCGCGCCTCCCAGATGGAATCGCCGTTCGCTCCAGTCGAGGCAGGCAATCGCGAATCGTCGGCGCGGCGCTCTCACGGCGTCGACGTCGATCCCTATTCGCTGAAACGCCGTGACACCGCGCGTGGTGACTTCGCGCACGTCACCCTCCTCGGCGCGGATCCATCCTCTCGCCATCATCCGGTCGTGCAGCGCAACGCCGAGCGTGCCGGCGATATGGTCGTAGCAGGTGCGGGCTGCGCGAAGCGGGTCGGGTGTGGTTGGCACGAACCCGGTGTGGGAGCTGCCGGCCAGGACGCCCAACCCTTCCAGCACGCCGGCGACCTTGGCGTCCTTGAGGCGGTAGAAGCGGTGCTTCCCCTGGGCGATCACCGTCACCAGCCCGGCCTCGTGCAGCTTGCTCAGGTGCACGCTGCCCGTTGATGCATTGACCCCGGCGATCACGGCCAGTTCGGTACTGGTGCGCGCGCGGTCGTCGAGCAGGCAGTAGAGCATCCGTGCTCGTGCCGGCTCCCCGATCGCCGCGGCGATCTGTGAGGCGCGCTGGTCGACATCGCGTGCAGGCATGGTTTGATAGTAGACGAAGCGTGGGCGCCTGGCAACCGCTACCTTGTCTCCGGCGGCCGTTGATTCGCCCTCGCCGGAGGTGCTTCGTGGCAGTTACCTGCGTCATTCGCTACCAGATCGATCCCTTCCAGCGCGACGCGTTTCGCCAGTATGCCGAAAACTGGGGCCGGATCATTCCGCGATGCGGCGGCACGCTGATCGGCTATTTTCTGCCCCAGGAAGGGACGAACGACATCGCGTGGGGTCTGATCGCCTTCGCCTCGCTGGCGGCCTATGAAGTGTATCGCGCTCGGCTGCGCGCCGATCCGGAAGGACAGGAGAATTTTCGATTGGCGACCTCGCAGCGCTTGATTCTTCGCGAGGAGCGTAATTTTGTCGAGCCGGTCGACGGCACGGTTGGAATCGCCGCGGCTGGCGTACCCTCGCCCATGGGCTCCCGATGAACACCCAGTCCGAACGTGGCCACGCCTTCCGCGCACTTCATCACGGTGATGGCGCATTCATTATCCCCAATCCCTGGGATCAGGGCTCGGCGCGGCTGCTGGCCCAGATGGGGTTTGCCGCGTTGGCGACGACGAGTGCGGGGTTCGCGTTCTCGATTGCGAAACAGGACGGCGCGGTCGGTCGCGATGACATGCTTGCCCATGCGAGCCAGATCGTCGGCGCGTCGGACCTTCCGGTGAGCGCCGATCTCGAGAACGGCTACGGCGTCACGCTCGACGAAATAGCGGAGACGTACCGGCGCGCGGCGGCGACAGGACTCGTTGGTGCGTCGATCGAGGACTCGACCGGCAACGCCGACCGGCCGATCTTCGACATCGCCGAGGCAACCGACCGGGTGCGCGCCGCGGCCGACGTAGTGCACGCGTTGCCCTTTCCGTTCACGCTTACCGGTCGCTGCGAGAACTACCTTCACGGCCGGCGCGACCTCGCCGACACCATCAAGCGGCTGCAGGCCTACCAGGAAGCGGGCGCCGACGTGCTCTTTGCGCCGGACACCTCGACGCGTGAGGAGATTTCCGCGATCGTGTCGTCAGTTGATCGGCCGGTGAGTGTGCTGATGGCGTTGCAAGGCGTGCGGCTCACGCAGTCAGAGTTGAGCGCGATGGGCGTCAAGCGGATCAGCGTGGGCAGCTCGCTCTGCCGAGCGGCGTTCGGGGCGTTTCTGTCGGCGGCGCGCGAGCTCAAGACACAGGGAACGTTTACCTACGCCGAGCAGGCGGTGCCGTTCGGCGAGATCAACGGCATGTTTGCCTGATCCGCTGACCACTTGAAATAAACACGCGGGGTCGGCCGCGGGAGAGACATACCGACGGCAGGCCGCGACGGGGCCGGACGCGGGTTGGACCGCCTCCAGCCCCTGAGCGCTGCGGAACTATTGCGGCGACACCGGCGCCGGCGGCACGACGCCGTTCGGCGTCATCCGGTCGACCATCGACGGGAGTACCTGCGAGAGCTTGGTGCTCAGCTGTTCGGGGGTCATGCCCAGTTTCGCCGCCAGCTGCCCGATGATTTCCGGTCCGAACGCCTGATGGACCTCGGCGGGAGACACAGGCAGATTCTCCCCAGGGCCTACCCATGACTTGACGGCATTGCCGAGGCCCTGGCTCTGCAACTGCTGCAGCATCGCTCCCAACCCGCCGTGGCGCGCGACCAGGCCGTTGACAGCGGTGATCATTTCGGCGCCCACAGCGCCACCGATCAATCCATCGAGCAATCCCATATTCTCCCCTGTGTCGAAGCCGCGGTGGCTGCAGAATTACTTCGGTACGTCCTTCAGCCACTGCTTGACGCCCTTGTGATACGAGCAGGTACCGGTGCGGTGCTTGCTCTCCGAGTAGGTGCCGTCATTGCAGAGCGCGGTCGCCAGCGCGGGAGCTCCCGGAATCGGCGCGACGCGCGTTGCCGGGGTCGGGACTGTCGTTGCGGTGGCGGGCGGTGGCGGCGGGAGCGTGCGCGTCGGCGGGACCGTCGCTTTCGGAGCCGCGACTGGTGGTGCGACGACGACGACCGGCGCGAACCAGTCCTTCACGCCGCCATGGCGCGAGCAGGCACCGGCCTTCGTC
>JBEPVV010000043.1:0-8801 GCA_041690795.1 Gemmatimonadota bacterium
CGTCGTGCTCGACGTCGAGGCCGGCAACACGCTCGCCGACGCCCTCGGCAAGCACCCGACCGCCTTCCCGCAGCTGTACGTCAACATGGTCGCCGCCGGCGAAGCGGGCGGTATTCTCGATACCATCCTGCTCCGCCTCGCGACCTTTCTCGAAAAGAATGACAAGCTGGTCCGCAAGGTGAAGAGCGCCATGATCTACCCGGCGGTCATCTTCACGGTGGCGATGGGCGCGATCGCGATCCTGCTGATCTTCGTCATCCCCGTCTTCCGCAGCATGTTCGAATCGGTGCACATGGAGCTGCCGCTGCCGACGCGAATCGTGATCGGGCTGTCGGACTTCCTCCGCAACTTCTGGTGGGCGGTGATTGGCCTGGTGGCGCTGGGCGCCTTCGGCTTCAAGCGCTTCCGCGACACTCCGGCTGGCCGGCGTCGCGTCGATGGCTTCCTGCTGCGCACGCCGGTGCTCGGTGACGTGCTCCGGAAGTCGGCGGTTTCACGCTTCACCCGGACGCTCGGCACGCTGGTGTCCTCGGGTGTGTCGATTCTCGATGGCCTCGAAATCACCGCCAAGACGGCCGGCAATACCGTCATTCACGACGCGATCATGGCGTCGCGCTCGTCGATCGCCGGCGGCGATACCATCGCGGCCCCGCTCGAAAAATCGGGCGTCTTCCCGCCGATGGTGATCTCGATGATCGCCGTCGGCGAACAGACTGGTGGTCTCGACGAAATGCTCGGCAAGATCGCCGACTTCTACGACGACGAGGTCGACGTGGCCGTCAGCGGCCTGCTCTCTCTGCTCGAACCGATGATGATCATGTTCCTCGGCGTCATCGTCGGCGGCATGATCGTGGCGATGTACCTGCCGATCTTCGACATGACGCAGACGATCCAGTAACCTGCAGCAGGAAAGAGAGAAGCCGCGCCCACGTCGGGTGCGGCTTTTCTCGTATATTCGTCGCCATGCGAACAGCCCTGGTTGCCGCCGTGATCGCCGCTATCGCCGGAGCCTCGCGCTGTCCGGCACAGGACAACTACGAGATCCAGGTGTACGGGTCCGACCTGGTGCCCGCCGGCGCCACGATGGTCGAGATCCACAGCAACTTCACCACCCGCAACGGCGTGGCGCTTGGCGTGGGCCAGTACTCCACCTACCACGCGCTGCACGAGACGCTCGAGATCACTCACGGTTTCAGTGAATTCTTCGAGCTCGGCTACTACAACTTCACTTCGTTCCAGCCGGGGACGGGATTCAGCTGGGTCGGTACCCATCTGCGCCCGCGCTTCGCCATTCCGGCGCGGTGGCACTGGCCGGTTGGACTCAGCCTCTCGCAGGAGATCGGATACCAGCGCAAGGAATTTTCGCCGGACACGTGGACCTGGGAATTTCGCCCCATCATCGACCAGAAGATCGGCCGGTTCTACTGGTCAGTGAATCCGGTGATCGGGCTCTCGCTGGCTGGCGCGAGTCGCAGCGAGGGTCCCGAGTTTGCCCCGAACGTGCAGGTCAACTACGACCTGTCAAAACGGGTAAACGTCGCGCTGGAGTACTACGGTGTCTTCGGCCCGCTGTCGGGATTTCCGGCGGTGAACAGGACCGAACAGGAGCTCTTTCCCGCCATCAACTACGACTTCGGACCGGCGTGGGAGTTCAATCTCGGGGCCGGAATCGCGCTGACATCGGTGACCGACAACGTGGTGCTGAAGATCATCGTCGGCCACCGCTTCTAACCGCGCGTTGTTTTCCATATTACTTTCCCGAGTGTACCTCTATCCGGAAAGTCCCATGCGCACGTACGCACTCATCTCGTTGTCCCTGCTGGCCTTACCTCTCGCCGCGCAGCAGAACCAGCCCCCGCTCCGACCCTCGACACCCACCAGCGACACCTCGATCTTCGCGCCGCTCGTGTTGCCGACGGCCAACGAATATCGCAGCGGCAGCGGAGCACCGGGTGCCCACTACTGGCAGAATCGCGCCGACTACGACATTCACGCCACGCTCGATACGGCCACCAAGACGCTGCACGGTCAGTTGACGCTGCGGTACACCAACAACTCGCCGGACACGCTGCACTATGTCTGGATGCAGACCGAGCAGAACGCGTTCAAGAGCAATTCGCTCAACTCGTTCATCTTTCCGCCCGACTCGCGCTTCGGCGCGAAGAATTTCGAGGGCGGTGACGTGCTGGAGAGTTTCGAGCAGGTGATCGGCGGCGGCGCCAAGACGCCCGGCCGTCACGTCAGGGTGACGACCCGCGACAACGAGACGACAACACGCGTCGACCTCGCCGAGCCGCTGGCTCCGGGCCACACCGCGACGCTCGACATCGCCTGGCACTTCCTGATTCCGGAGCACGGCGCCGACCGCATGGGGCGTGATGGCGCGCTGTACGAACTGGCCCAGTGGTATCCGCGGATGTCGGTGTACGATGACGTGCGGGGCTGGAACACCGAGCCGTATCTCGGGCAGGGCGAGTTCTATCTCGACTACGGCAATTACAACGTCGCGATCACGGTGCCGGCCGGGTACATCGTCGCCGCAACCGGTGCGTTGCAGAACGCAGCCGACGTGCTGATGCCGACGCAGATCAAGCGCCTGGCCGATGCGGCCAGGTCTGCCACACCGGTGCGCATCATCACGGCGGAAGATCTCAAGTCCGGCAGCGCGCGCGCACGGACGACGGGCACGATGACGTGGAAGTTTGCCGCGCGCAACGTGCGCGATGCGGTGTGGGCCGGTTCGCCGGATTACCAGTGGGATGCGTCGAGCTACAAGGGGGCGTACGCCTTTGCGTACTATCGCCCCGCTGCGGCCTTCAACTGGGCCGACGCGGCCGATCAGGCGCGGATGTCGATCATGGAGTATTCGGAGCGGTGGTTCCCGTATCCGTGGCCGCAGATCTCTGCGGTCGAAGGTCCGATCAGCGGCATGGAATACCCGATGCTCGCGATGGAGACGGTGAGCCGCGACAAGTACGACCTCTACAATGTGGTCACGCACGAGATCGGGCACATGTGGTTTCCGATGATCGTCGGCTCGAACGAACGGGAGTACATGTGGCAGGACGAAGGGTTCAACACCTTCATCAACACCTTCTCCGAAGGGCGCCGCTACCCCGAAAAGGGCGACCAGATGGCGCGTGCCGCCGAAGAGCGCGGACAGATCGAGACGGTGATGCGTGTGGCTGTCGATCAGCCGGTCAACATCAATCCCGATCGCATCAATCCGCAGCTGCTGGGTCTTTCAGCCTATCTCAAGCCGAGCGTTGGATTGCAATTGCTGCGGCAGGAGATCCTCGACACGGCGTCGTTCGATGATGCGTTCCGCACCTATGTCGCGCGCTGGGCGTTTCATCACCCCACGCCGAGCGACTTCTTCCGCACGATGGAAGACGCGGCTGGGCGTCGGCTCGACTGGTTCTGGCGGGAGTGGTTCGTCGAGAACGATCGGTTCGACCAGGCAGTGGAGTCGGTCGATACCCGCGGGACGGTGGGCGACTCGACCCGATATCGGGTGACCTACGGCAATCATGCGCGCGGCGTGCTGCCGATCCGCGCGCGCTTCACCTTCTCCGACGGCTCGACCCAGGACTTCCGCTATCCAGCCGAAGTCTGGAGTACCAACACGGTCAAGTATTTCCGGGACTATTCGTTCGCCGGGAAGAAGCTGACGAAGGTGGAACTCGATCCGGAGCATCGCCTGATCGATGTCGACCGCAGCAACAACAGCTGGATCGCCAAGCCGTAGACGACCGGTGGTGGGCCTGGCTCAGGCCGGGCTCACCTTCCGCTGCCATTCCTTCCATCCGCCCGACAGATCCGTCACATCCCCAAAACCCATTGCATCGAGCACCGACGCCGCGATGGCCGAACGGGTGCCGCCCTGGCAGTGTACCGCGACCGGCGTCGCGCGATCGAATCCGGCCATCGTCGTCATGAGCGTGCCCAGCGGGTGATGCACCGCGGCGCTGATGTGACCGTGCGACCACTCATCGTCTTCGCGCACGTCGATGATCACGGTGCCTCCGTGTTGCAATCGCGCCGCGTCGAGAATGGTGACACGCCGCCCTGATTCGGTTTCGCCGGCCACGGCCGCATCGCGCAATGCGTCGACGCCGAAAACGCCCGCAACACGATCGAGACCGATGGCTGCCAGGGCGCGTTGCGCCTGCACGGCTGCTGCAGCGTCATCGGCGATGAGGTAGAGCGGGCGATCGTACGGAATCAGCCAGCCGGCCCACTTGGTCAACGACTGTCTGAGCGGAATGCTGATGGTCCCGCGCAGATGCTGCTGCTGGTAGGCGGCAATCGGACGGATGTCGAGCAGCGTTCCGTCGCGACGTGCCGCCGCGAGATCGGCAAACGCAAGCATCGCCGGCGCAGCGTTGCCCAGCAGTTCCGCGCCATCGCGATTGACGTGCTTCATGTGCGCGAAGTAGGGCGGTGGAGTGGGCTGGCCTTCGAGCACGGCGGCGACGAAAGCCGCTTCGTCGCTGGCCTGGAAGGCCCAGCCCGTGAGGCGTTCGTAGCCGAGCGTGCTGCTGGGGAGCGAGCCGAGCGCCTTGCCGCACGCCGATCCGGCGCCGTGACCCGGCCAGACCTGGAGGTGATCGGGCAGCGCAGCCAGTTGTTGCAGCGAGTGGAAAAGCGATCGTGCGCTCGCCTCCTTCGTTCCGGCCACGCCGGCGGCGACTTCGAGGAGGTCGGGGCGGCCCACGTCGCCGACGAAGAGAAAATCGCCGGAGACGATCGCGACCGGTTCGAGACTGCGTGCGCGGTCGGTGACGACAAAGGCGATGTGTTCGGGTGTGTGACCAGGGGTGTGCAGCACGCGCAGTGTCACCCGGCCGAGCGTGATGACATCATCGGGCTGCAGCAGCGATACCTGATCACTGGCCGGGTAGCGGTACTGCCAGTCGGCGCCACCGGCACCGGAGAGGTGCACCGTGGCGCCGGTGGCGTGCGCCAGTTCGCGGGTACCCGAGACGAAGTCGGCGTGAATGTGCGTCTCGCTCACGTGCGCGATGCGGACACCTTCGTTGCGCGCCGCCTCGAGATACGGGGCGATGTCGCGGGCCGGGTCGATCACGATCGCGTCGCCGGTTTGCTGGCAGCCGATCAGGAAGGACGCCTGTGCGAGCCGGTCGTCGTAGAAGCGGCGGACCAGCATTCGTCAGTGCTTCAGCGTGCGTTCGACGAGTGCGGCGAGCCGCACCCCCGCGCGCAGCAGTTGCAGGCGAATCACCGGCGTGGCGGCGGCGACATAGGCAGGCGTGATCTCGTGGTTGTCGGGGAGGTTGCGGTAGACCGCGTCGCGCGCGAGATCGTGCGACTGCATCACCCATTGCACGATGCTTCCCGCTGCGATGTCAGCGATGTCGGCGCGGCTCGCGATGTCGGCGTTGATGCCGGCGACGAGCTCGCCCTCGGACTGGCCCAGTGACGCGAGAATTCCCGAATCCCAGACCGAGTGCAGGTTGCTCGGTTGCCCGTTGAAGATCAGCTTGATGTCGTTGCCGCCGCGGTCGCCGCGCTCGCCACTGTGCAGCGGCTGGTGAAGATCGCCGACGAGATGCACCACCCATTTGAGCGCCACGGCCCGCGCCGAATCGGGCCGGCTGCGGTCGCCGAGGATGGTGACCTGCGACGTGAGTGCCGCGATGATGCATGCGTCGGCCTTGCAGTCGCGAGCCGCCACGTAGCCGGTATCCATGATCTCGATATCGACGTAGTGCCACGGGCTGAAGGTCGGGCCCAGATCGGTGCGGTGTTCATCGGCCCAGCTGCCAACATCGCCAAGGCTCTGGCCGCCGAGCAGTCGCCGGCTCTCGGCTTCGACCGCGGGCGAGAGTCGCGATTCGGCCACGTCGCCGACGATGCGGTGCCCCAGCGGCCCCCAGCGCATGGCGGCCGGCGTTCCGGGGATGAGGAGGGTGGCGCTCAGCAGCGCGATCCATCCGATCTGTTGGAACTGGTACATGCCGGAATCCCGTTTGGTTGATGAGTGGATCAGGAACCGAGTCAACGGGGCAATTCCCCTCGCCGCTCCCCCTCGGTTCCCTTTCGTCTTTCGCCTTTCGCCTCTCACCTGCCGTCCGCCTTTCGCCCCTCACCTAAGTTGAAACCTAATGTCCGCCCCTGGAGCCATGATGAAATCGATCTGCTGGGCGCTGGTTTTCGCGGCAGTGCCCTGTGTCGGCGCCGCGGCGCAGGACACACTGCCCGGCTCGCGCATCACCAATGCCGGTGTGGTACGGGCCGAAGCGGCCACCGATTCGGTCTTCATCATCCGCACCCGGCTGGTCGACACCGTCGATATCGGTGATTTCGCCAGCTACCTGCTGGCGCGGATCGGCGCGCCGCCCTTCGACGACTCGCTGCGGTTCAAGGTCACGGCGGACTCGCTGCGAATTCACATCTCCGGGCGGCTGATGGATTTCCCGCCGGAGACCCGCGCCGAACTGGGGCCGACTTTCCGCTTTCTCGATTCCACCTCGGTGTTCTCCGCTGAAATCTCGATGCCGCAGGCGCAGGACGGCATCGTGATCTTTCGATTCCAACGGCTGACTGTGCGGGGGTTCACCATCCCCGACCTGCTGATTGCCGGGGCGCTCGACGATTACCGGCAGCGATACCCGAAGATGCTCTCCGCCAACGGCCGCGAATTTCACGTCGAGATCCCGCGCGAAGCCCGGGCGCGCCTGGTCCGCAACGGAATCGTGTTGAGGATGCCGCCGAAGCCTTAGCTTTTGGCGATGCACGACCCCTGGGCCGCGCTGCGGCACGCCGACTATCGACGCTTCCTCGCGACCCACTTTGCCACCACCCTCGGCGTCCAGATCCAGGACGTGGTGGTGGCGTGGCAGATGTACCTCGACACCCACGATCCGCTTTCGCTCGGACTCGTCGGCCTGGCCGAAGCACTTCCCAACATCGCCACGTCGCTTCTTGGCGGACACCTTGCCGACCGGATGGATCGCCGCAAACTGGCGCTGATCTCCACCTGGGTGCTGCTGGCGTGCGCGCTGGTGCTGGCGGGGCTGGCAGGATTTGGCGGCTACTCGACCCGCTGGCGCATCATCGGCGTCTACGGCGTGGTCGCCATCAGCGGCATCGCACGCGCCTTCCTGCAACCGGCGCGCACCGCGCTCGCGGCAGCGATGATCCCGCGCGAGATGCAGGCGAATGCGATCACCTGGCGCAGCACCACCTGGCAGCTCGGCGCTGTCATCGGCCCCGCGCTGGGCGGCCTCTTCAACGCGCTGATCGGCCCGCGCGGCAGCTATCTCGTCGACGCACTGCTTGTGGTGGTGGCACTGCTGGCGCTGCAGGCGATCCAGTTCCGGTCGATCCCGGCCGCTGCCAGCGACAAGACCCCGATCCTCGAATCGCTGACGACAGGGATTCGCTACCTGCGCGGGCAGCAGATTCTGCTCGGGGCGATGACGCTCGATCTCTTCTCGGTGCTCTTCGGTGGCGCGGTGGCGCTGCTGCCGATTTTCGTCATTGACATCCTTCACACCGGCGCGTGGGGACTCGGGCTATTGCGTGCGGCACCGGCCGTGGGCGCTCTGGCCATGTCGGTCTACCTCGCCTGGCGCCCGCCGCTGCAGCACGCGGGGCGCGCCCTCTTCTACGCCGTGGCGGCCTTCGGCATCTTCACCATCGGCTTCGGTCTGGCGCGGGCGATCTGGCTGTCGTTCGCCTTCCTCGTCTTGAGCGGCGCGGCCGACATGATCAGCGTGGTGGTGCGCTCGACGCTGCTGCAGCTGCTGGTGCCCGATCACTTGATGGGGCGCGTCACCAGCGTCAACGCGATCTTCATCGGCTCGAGCAATGAGATCGGTTCATTCGAGTCGGGTGTCGCGGCCAAGCTTATCGGAGCGGTGCCCGCGGTACTCTTCGGTGGCGGGATGACGCTGGCCGTAGTCGGCGCAACGCGCCTGGCTGCGCCGAAGCTGGCGGCGGTGGGGAGGTTGGATGAGGTGGGGAACTGAGACGAGGGGCGAGGGGCGAGAGGCGAGAGACGAACGGCCAGAGGTTAGAGCAACCTCAACCGACTGGCGCTAGCGCATACCTGTCTCGCCCCTCGCCTCTCGCCGCTCGCCTTTCCCCCCTCGCCCCTCGCCTATTCTCTTCCAATCCAACACCCCCGCCACCAGATGCGTCGTGATCGTCACCGCCGAAAACGCGCACCAGGGACAGAAAGTCTTGAGCACGAAGAACTCGAAGTACTTGAGCCGCAGGGTGAAGAGAAACGCCGGGACGATCAGGATCAGCAGCGCAGTGGTGAAGCGCGGGTCGTTGATCCACCGTGGCTGGATGCCGGCGATGGCGGTGATGAGGATCAGCAGGTAGCCAATGGCCCCGATCAGGGCCACGTCGATGCCGAGGAACTGGCCCCATTGCGACGTCATCGCGATCTCGCAGCCGTGATTCGCCGAGCAGGTGAGCGCGCCCATGTAGCCCAGCTTCCAGAGGTGCAGGTAGAGGGCCACCATGCAGGCGAGGAGCGCCGTGATGGCGATCCAGTGACGCGGCGTGAATGCGGATGGATTCTGGTTCACGCTGGATAGTATCAGCCGCAGCGACGAATCGGAATCGCGCCGGTGTACTTTTCGCCCGCCAATGCCGCCTTCCGATCGTTCTGCCCAGCCCGCCGCGCAACGGCGGACCTTTGCCATCATCTCGCATCCGGACGCCGGCAAGACGACGCTGACCGAAAAGCTCCTGCTGTATGCCGGCGCGATCGAGCTCGCCGGCGCCGTCCGGGGGCGCAAGGCGCGCAAGCACGCCACGTC
>JBEPVV010000044.1:0-8791 GCA_041690795.1 Gemmatimonadota bacterium
GATCGGTGAACGCTCGCCTCGCCAGACCCTTGCAACCGTTATCACGGTCTACGGCCTCGTTCGGCCCGGGCAGCTGGTGCTCCCGCTCGAACCGGTCGCTACCTCGGGGCGCGTGGCCGCCGCGCCGGTCACCGGACCCAGCGGACAGGTGATCACCGCACGTCAGCCGCGCGAGCTGCAGCAGGTCGGCACCATCATGTTCATCGACATCGGCCGGGTGGCGGGGATCAAGCTGGGCGACTTCATCCAGGTCCGCCGTCATGCCGGTCCGCGAACCGACGCGCCGGATACGATCGACGATCTTGTCGCGGTCGCTCAGGTGGTTCACGTCAGCGAGAAGAGCAGCGCGATCAAGATGGTCCGCATCTTCGACCCGAACATCCGGCCGGGAGCTCCCGTGGTGCGCGTCGCCACGCTTCCCGGCTGAGGCTCTGGTTCCCCCACCCGCTATCTTCCCGCGCAGAGCAACTTCAACTCGCACGGCGGTCGCAGGCAGCGCCCGCCGCGGAGGTTCTGCATGAGCGGATCGGTGCTGGTGACGGGCGGCGCGGGATTCATTGGATCGCATATCGCCGAGGCGTATCTTGGCGCAGGCTGGTCAGTCACGTGCCTTGATGACCTCTCGCGCGGCAAGCGCGAACAGGTCCCGACCGCGGCGCGCTTCGTCCAGGCCGATGTTCGCACACCCGATGCATTTTCCGCCATCGCCGATGGACGATTCGATGTCGTCGTGCACCAGGCAGCGCAAATTGATGTGCGCGTATCGGTGAACGAGCCGGCACTCGATGCCTCGATCAACCTGGTCGGCTTTGCCAACGTGCTCGGCGCCGCCGTCGCTGGCCGTACCGGGCGCGTCATCTTCGCATCGAGCGGCGGCGTCGTGTACGGCGATCCCGACGTCCTCCCCACGCCCGAACCCACCGCGAATCTTCCGATCTCGCCTTATGGCGTCAGCAAGCTCGCGGGTGAACACTACCTGCGCGTGCTCGGCGAACTGCACGGATTCGAAGGCGTGGCGCTGCGCTACGCCAACGTCTACGGGCCGCGCCAGGACCCGAAGTCGGAAGCTGGCGTCGTGTCGATCTTTGTGTCGCGCCTGCTCGCCGGCAAGCCGCTCACGATCTTTGGCGACGGCACCCAGACACGTGACTATGTCTTCGTCAAGGATGTCGCGCGCGCCAACCTGCTGGCGGCTTCGGTGGCTGTGTCTCGCGGGGCTCGACTCGACGTCTCCGCCTTCAACATCGGCACAGGACGTGAGACTTCGGTGAATGACCTGGCGCAGCATGTCGGCCACGCAATGGGACGGAAGCCGGCGATCGAATACGTCGAAGCGCGACCGGGCGAACTGTATCGTTCCTGTCTTGACGTGGCGAAAGCGGCGCGAGAACTCAAGTGGTCGCCGGCGGTGTCGTTCGACGAAGGCATGAAGGCCTTGGTGGCGTGGTTTGCCGAGGCCGGCGGCTGATGCAGGACTCCACCGCCGTGGCCGACACCGGGTTCATGCACCTCGTGTTGGGCGCGCGTATCGAGACGCAGGTCGTCCTGGCGATTTGCGCCCTCTTCTCGATCGCGTCGTGGTATGTGATTGCGTCGAAGTGGTGGGAGTTCCGCTCGCTGCGAGCACGCCGTCGCGAGTTCAACGACGCAATGCAACGCAGCCGCACGATCGACGAGCGCCTTCACGCGGTGCAGGGAATGACCGCATCGCCCTTCACCGAGGTCGTGCGCACCACGTCGGGTTTCCTTTCCGACCTGCAAGGTGCGATGCTGCGCGCCGGGGTGGAGCGCAGCGGACTTTCCCTGACCCAGCTCGAAGCGCTGACCCTGACGATCGAGGCGAGCATCGGTTCGGCGATCGACAATACCCGGCGGATGATACCGCTGCTGGCAATCGTCGGTGCTACCGCGCCGCTCCTCGGACTGTTCGGCACCGTGATCGGCATCATCAACGCGTTCCTCGGCATCGCCGCCGCGGGCACCGGTGACATCAAGGCCGTCGGCCCCGGCATCGCCGACGCGTTGATCGCGACGGCGGCAGGGCTTGCGGCGGCGATTCCCGCCGTCATCGCCTACAACGTCTACACCGCCCGCTCCGAGCGGCTCGAGGGAGAGCTCGAACGCCTGGCGCAGGAGACCGTCGGGGGCCTCGGCCGCGAGGGGCGACTCTAGCGTGGCCCGGCTCGGCGGACTCTCCCGGCACCGGCGCGGTCATCCACTCAACGCCGAGGTCAACATCATCAACCTTGTCGATGTCATGCTGGTGCTGTTGATCATCTTCATGGTCACCGCGCCGATCATGCAGGGTGGGATCAACGTGCAGCTGCCGCGCGCTTCGAGCAAGCCGATTCATATTCCCGGTGCGATTACCGTCACGGTGGATCGCAAGGGCGCCGTGTCGATCGGCGATCAGCGCCAGTCGCTGGAATCGTTCCGCAATTCGTTCGGCGTGTTCGTGCAGACCCGGCATCCGAGCGGCGTCTACATTCGCGGCGACGTCAACGCGCGGTACGGCGATGTCGTTGCCGTGCTGGAGGCGGTCCGTCGCGCCGGAATCGACAAGGCGAGTATCGTGACCGAAGCAGCGAATCCGTGACCAGTGCGGTGCAACCATCGATCACGCCCGTGGGCGTCGCCGGCACCACACTCGTGCACGGAGCGCTCATCATGGCGGCGCTGCTCGCGGCCCGCAGCGCGCACGTGGCTCCCGAAATCGTCTACGAGGTGAACCTGGTCGCTGCGCCGGCGCCCGAGCCGGCCGTGCACAACGTCGCATCCGAGGCGACGCCGGCGGCACCCGAGCACGTCGCGCCGTCGGTGGTGCCCAAGCCGGTCGTGCCAGCGCGCAAGGTTCCTCCGCCAGCGGCTGCGAAGCGCGCAGACCAGGCGCCGGTGACGCACAGCGCCGTCACGCCGGCGCCGGGCGAACGGCCGAGCACGGGACAGGACGTCGTCACACTGCACCAGGCCGGAATCCAGTTTCCGTTTCCCGAGTACCTGCACAACATCGAGAACCGGATCTTTGCGCAGTGGAATCACGCGATGTTCCGGCCAGGATTCGACACCAAGATCGCGTTCGTCATCTTGAAGGATGGTTCAGTGGACGCCAGGAGTATCGAAGTCGTGAAGGGTTCGGGGAATTACAGCTTCGACCTCAACGCGCGCGCGGCGATTGATGCGGCAGTGGCTGCACACGCGTTCGGCCCGCTGCCGTCCGGCTTCAACAGCGCGTCGTTGCCGATTCTCTTCGATTTCCAGCAGGTTGCCCGGAGCGAGCCGTGAAGGGCGCAGGCATCGCAGCCGTCGTGTTGCTCGTCGCGGGTACCCGCCTCGCAGCACAGGACAGCGTCAACGTGATCCGTCTCGGCGTGCGCGGCGCGCCGCAGTCGCAGCCGGGGCTGGCGGTCGTCTCCGGCCCGGGGCTCGATTCGGTGCGGGCGATCGTCCGGCGCGACCTTGAGAACTCGAACCGGTTCACCATGCCGCCGCACGGCGCGGACGCCGACGGGGTGATGCGCGGACCGATCGACGCCAACGCGTTCAAGGGCAGTGGCCTGACCTGGCTGGTGGAGTTGCAGCCGGCAATCAACGGCGTGGAAGTGAAGCTGTACGATGTGGCCACCGGGCTGATCCGGCAGCGCGCGACCATGGCGGCCGACATCGGCGGCGTCGGTGACAGCCGGCTCACCATCCATCGCGTCAGCGACCAGGTCGTCGGGTGGATCGGCGGGGTCGGCATCGCGGCGACGCGGATCGTCTTCAAGGAGCGAGAAGGGAAGGACGGCGGCATCTGGCGCATCGACAGCGACGGCGCCAACATGGCGCGGGTCTCGCGCGGCGGGATCACCATGACGCCGGCATGGAGCCCCGACGGCTCCAGCGTGGCCTACAGCGAGTTTCGCGACGGGCGCTGGACCCTGTACCTCCAGAAACTCGCCACCAGCAGCCGGGTTGCCGTGCCAAGTTCGGCTCCCGGGGACAGCTACGGTGCCGCGTTCGCGCCCGACGGCAAGACGCTGGCGTATGCGCACGGACTGGAGCGCGGTGCCGCGATCGAATCAGTCGACATTTCCCGCATGTGCTGTGCGCACGAATTGACGCACGACAAGCGGTTTGCGGATAATGTGGCGCCTACCTATTCTCCTGATGGGCGTCGAATCGCGTACATGTCCACGCGAACCGGGACGCCGGAGCTGTACGTGATGGACGACGACGGAACCGGGGCTCAACAGCTGGTGTCATCGGAGTTCGAGGACAATGGCCGCGCCCTCGCCACCTACACGCCGGCCTGGTCGCCCGATGGGGTGCGCGTCGTCTTCGCGCGCGACACCCGTTCGGGGGCACGCCACCTGTACAGTGTGTCGGTTGGCAGCGGGCAGGTCGTACAGCTGACGTCATCGGGACGGAACCAGGACCCGAGCTGGGCGCCCGATGGACGTCACGTGGTGTTCAAGTCGGACCGGGGCGGGCGGGATCAGTTGTGGATACTCGATATTGAATCGGGCATGTTGCGGCAGATCTCGACACCCGGCAGTGTGCAGTACCCGGCGTGGTCGCGCGTGCTCGGGAACAATCCTTAAGTGGAGGTTGCAATGAATCGTCGCAAGCTGGTCGCGCTCTCCGTGAGCCTCACCCTGGTCGTCTCTGCGTGCCACAAGAAGGCGCCGCCGACGGTCGCACCAGAACCGATGGCTCAGCCGCCAGCCGCCGCCTCGAACAGCGCAGGCAACAATACTGCGCCGCCGCCGGCAGCGACGAACCCGATGGGTGCCAACCTCGATGCCGTCGCGGCCGGTCGCGTCAACACCATCGCCGACCGAATCCACTTCGACTACAACCTTGCCGACATCAAGGCCGAGGACCGCAGCCGTCTTGACGGCAAGGCGCAACTGCTCAAGCAGTTCACGACGGTGCGGATCCGGATCACGGGCCACTGCGACGAGCGTGGCTCTGACCAGTACAACATTGCGTTGGGGATGCGTCGTGCCACGGCGGCGAAGGACTACCTGGTGCAGGCTGGCATCGACGCTTCGCGGATCGAGGTCGCGTCGCTCGGCCGTGAGGTGCCGATCGACGCCGCATCGACCGAAGCGGCGTGGGCGCAGAACCGCCGTGACGAGTTCGACATCGTCGCGGGCAGCCAGAGCCTGAGAGCACCCTGATGCGAGCCGGTCGAGCCCTCACCTGCCTCTGCCTCGGAATCGCTGTCGCTTGCGCCACGCCAGGGCAGGTCCGACGGGTCGAGACACAGGTCGCCATCCTCGACCGCGAACACGCCCGCGCTGATTCGGCGCGGGCGGCTGACCTGCAACGGGTGCAGCAAGGCCAGCGGCAGAACATGGATTCAATCAACCTGCTGGTGCGGCAGCTCAACGAGAACATCCAGCGCCTGAGTCGCGAGACATCCGGCAACTTCGACAACCTGCAGAAGCAGCTCTATCAGGTTGCGAATGTGGCCAACAACACGCAGTCGAGCGTCAAGCGCCTGGGGTCGGCCATCGAAACGGCCGTGTCGGCGCCCACATCGCCGGGCGATACCACGACACGTGCGGCGGCCAGCGGGGGGATTCCCCAGCCCGACGCCCTGATCTTTCAGGCGGGCCGGATGATGGATCAGTCCGCATATCCCGCAGCGCGGGTAGCACTGAACACGCTACTGCAGACCTACCCCAGGGCCGCCGAGGTACCGCAGGCGCTGCTGCTGCTGGGCAAGTCGTTCGATCCGTCGGACCCGGATTCGGCGCGCACGTACTACACGCGCGTCTGGCGCTCGTTCCCCGATTCGCCCTATGCACCGACTGCGCTCTTCAAGCTGGGGGAGCTCGAACTCCGGGCGCAGAATCGTGCCATCGCGCGCAGTTATTTCCAGCAGATCGTCGATCGCTACAAGCAGTCTGACGAATTCGACTCCGCGCAGACCCGCTTGCGCGAAAATCCCTAGACCCTTCGGCAGTCATGGCTAATCAGCCCGGCGAGATGCCGTTCCTCGATCACCTCGAGGAATTACGGAAGCGTATTCTGCTCGCCGTGGTGGGCATGACCGTTGGCATCGGGATCGGCTGGCTGGTGACCCGGCAGTTCAAGCTCATCCAGGTGATCGAGCGGCCAATCGCACCGTACGTGCCCGGCGGCAAGTTGATGGTGACGACGCTGATCGCGCCGTTCATGCTCAACTTCAAGCTCGCCGTCGTGCTCGGACTGGTGCTCGCCTCGCCGTGGGTTCTCTACCAGCTATGGCTGTTCCTTTCGCCGGCGCTCACCGGTCGCGAGAAGAAAGCGATCCTGCCGGCACTCGGAATCGGGTTGCTGCTTTTTCTCGCCGGGGCTCTCGTCGGGTGGATCTACGTGGTTCCACCAATGGTGAAGTGGTTCATCCAGTTCGACCTCGGATCGTTCAACACCCAGATCACCTACGAGTCGTACATCCAGCTGGTAATGCACCTGCTGCTGGCGATGGGTGCCTCGGCGGAGATCCCGCTGGTGATGATTCTGCTGGCCCTGCTGGGCGTGGTGTCGTATCCAGTGTACAAGCGCTTCCGCCGCTTCGCGATTTTTCTGAGCTTCGTCGGTGGCGCCATTCTGTCGCCAACACCCGAAGTCTCGATGATGCTGATCTTCACGGTGCCGTTACTGCTCCTGTACGAAATCGGCGTGGCCGGTTCGTACATCGTCGAGCGTCGCCGTTTGCGGGCCGCGCGCGCACTGATCGCCGGGATCGTCTTCGTCGTGCTGGCGCTCAATCCGGTGCGGCTGCATGCGCAGTTTCCGCCGCCGGTGGCACAGGGGCCGCCCGGATCCCAGGGCTACCCGCGTCCGCCCGTAACGGGGCAGGGGGTGAGGGCGATCGATTCGTCCACCGCCCGGCGGCTCGGACTGCCCGCTGCCCCGACGCGACTCTTTCCCTCCCCTGACCTCGTGATGCAGGATCTCCTCGACCGCGAGGGATTCGCCGCGACCCGTTTCCTCGCTGACAGCGCCGTCTACGTCGTCACCAGCCAGACCATCGTCCTCGGCGGCCACGCGGCGACGGATCGCAGCGGATCGCAGCTCGAAGCCGACCAGATCGTCTATGACGACGCCCATTGCCAGGTCGAGGCGACCGGCGAGCCTCGCATGTTCGATCACGGACAGGCACGCGTAGGCCGGACGATGCGATTCAATACCTGTACCGAGCGTGGCGTGATTGACGAGGCGTTCACCTCGCTGGCACAGCAGGGTGCCAACTGGTTCGTTCGCGGAAACCTCGCCGTCGATTCCGGCGGCAAACGCATCTACGCTGCAAAGAGCGAATTCACGTCGTGCGACCTGCCGGATCCGCACTATCACTTCACCACGGGACAGGTCAAGTGGACCGGCTCCACCATCGTCGCGCGGCCCGCGGTGCTCTACATCCGCGACGTCCCGATTGCCTGGTTGCCGTTCATCTTCCAGGATACCAAGCGCGACCGGAGTTCCGGAATCCTGATCCCCCGCTTCGGCTTCAACGACATCATCCGCACCACGCGGAACTACAACCGCACCATCAGCAACATCGGTTACTACTGGGCGCCCAACGACTACATCGGCGCCACCGGCCGCTTCGACTGGTTTTCCAACCGGTACGTGATGTACGGCGCCGACCTGGAGTACCACTGGCTCAACCGCTTCGTGCAGGGCGGCATCCACCTCTCGGAGCAGGTGGAGAGCAGCGGCGCGACCAACCGCATCCTCAGTTGGCAGCACCAGCAGAGTTTCGACGTCACGACCACGTTGACGTTCAACCTCAACTATGCCTCCAACTCGACGGTGTTGCAGAACAATTCCGTCGACCCGCTGCTGTCGACGCAGCAGATCACCAGCCAGCTCTCGCTCAGCAAGCGTTACCGGTGGGGATCGGTCACGGTCGGCGGCAGCCGCAACCAGAGCCTCAGTGACGGCAGCGGCACGATGAACCTGCCAACGCTCTCGATCGCGCCGCGGCCGGTCGCTCTCGGGCGCAACATCACCTGGTCGCCATCGGTCAGCGTGACCAACGCGATCAATTTCAGCACGCCGCAGGGCCCGCTGCCGGTGCTGGCATTCGGCGGGCTCGACACCGTCGCCGGCACCAGCCATTCGCGCAACACCACGATGACGGTCAACACGCCGATCGATTTCTTCGGGCTGACGTGGCAGAATGCCGTGCAGTACCAGGACCAGAACTTCACCGGCCGACGCGTCATCACGCAGCGGCTGCCAGACCTGTCGACGCCCGACCCCGATGACTCGATCACGACCTCGACGATCCGGTCCGGAGACTATTCGACGGGAATCGACTGGACCACGTCACTCGCGCTCCCGCTGCTGCTTCGCGGGACCTGGAAGGTCACGCCATCAGTCGGCGTCACCAACGTGACAACCGGACCGTTTGTCCTTCGCACGCCGGGGAGCAACGGACAGTTCGTCGTGCAGGGCAAGAAGGTTCAGCTGCAACTGCAGGCCGCACCGACCTTCTTCGGCTTCATCGACCGCGGGATCGGGCCGTATCAGCGGTTCCGCTACACCTTTGCTCCGCTGATCACCATGCAGTATTCGCCATCGGCGTCGGTGTCTCAGGCCTACGCGAAGGCGCTCGGCGCCGTCGGCGGCCAGTCGCTGGTCGACATCCCGACCACCACGCTCGGCACCATCTCGTTTCATCAGGCCTTCGAAGCGAAACTCCGCAAGGCGCCCAGCGACACCAACACCGATCCCATTCACCTCGCGAGCCTGCCGAAGAAGCAACTGCTCAGCATCAGCACGTCGCAGATCGGCTATGACCTGTCTCTTATAC
>JBEPVV010000045.1:0-8737 GCA_041690795.1 Gemmatimonadota bacterium
GGCATCCGCGGGCCTCGCGCGGGGTACTACCATCGTCGATCACACCACGACCGCACCCGATGCGACTGCGGCGCGGATCACCGACTGGACTCGCAAGGGATTTGTCTTCCAGCACGCGCCGGTGTTCATGGGCCCGCCGAATGCGCTCGAGGGTACCGGCACGATGCTGGCTTCGGGCAATCGCGCCGCCTACGACCGGGTCTCGCCGGTGCTGGAGAAGATGACCGGCAAGGTCGTCTACCTTGGCGAGGACCCGCGGCGCGCCGCATCGGTCAAGTTGCTTGGCAATCTCTTCCTCATTGCGACCGGTGGCGCGCTGGCCGACATGTTCACACTCGCGAAGGCGCTGGGGGTACCGGGCGAAGAGGTCTCGCGGATCTTTGACTGGTTCAGCCCGGCACCTGCGCCGCGCGCGGTACGGATGCGCGATGGCGACCTCACCCATCCGTCGTTTACCTTGTCGATGGCACGCAAGGACACGCGGCTGATGATCGAGGCTGCCGAAGCGGAGGGCGCGAAGCTCGCGGTGATGCCGGCGGTCGCCGCCGCCATGGATCGATGGATCGCTGCCGGCCACGGTGGCGATGACTGGATGGTCATCGGAAAGGACGCGGTATCCAAGTGAAGACACTTCTCGCGGTCGCGATCATCGCCGCCGCGTCGAGCATTCCGGCGACGTTGCCCGCCCAGAATGCCGCGCTCGCGCCGGCGGTCGGGCGCTGGGACATCACCGTCACCGGGCCACGCGGCACCTATCCCTCGTGGCTCGAAGTCCGGCTATCCGGCAACCGGATGCTGGTGGGGCAGTTTGTCGGCAACGGCGGCAGCGCCCGTCCGATCTCGAAGATCGACTTCGCCAGCAACCGCATCCGCTTTGCACTCCCACCGCAGTGGGACCGCGCCGACCACGACTTGACCTTCGACGGGCAGCTCGCCGGCGGCAATCTCGCCGGGTCGATGATTGATGCGAATGGCAATCACTTGACCTGGGTCGGCGTGCGCGCGCCGTCACTGCGGCGCAGCAGCGAACCGCGGTGGGGCAAGTCGGTTCACCTCTTCAACGGCAAGGACATCGCCGGCTGGCATGCGCTCGGCCCCAATCAGTGGCAGGTGATCAAGGGCGTGCTTACCAGTGCCAAGGCCGGAAGCAATCTCGCGACCGACCAGCAGTTTACCGATTTCAAGCTGCATGTCGAATTCCGCTACCCGAAGGACGGCAACAGCGGTGTCTACCTGCGCGGGCGCTATGAGGTGCAGATCGAGGACAGCGGTGAGGAGGAATCGCCAATGGAGCGGCTCTCGGCCGTATACGGCTTCCTGCCGCCCAACCAGAATGCGGCGAAGGCCCCGGGCGAATGGCAGGTGTACGACATCACGCTGGTGGGGCGCACCGTGACGGTGGTACTCAATGGCAAGACGGTGATCTGCAGTGCGGAAATTCCGGGGATCACCGGCGGCGCGCTCAACAGTGACGAGGGATCACCGGGGCCGATCTATCTGCAAGGCGATCACGCGGCGATCGAATACCGCAACATCGTGATCACTCCCGCGAAGTAGTCCGCCTCACTCTTCGCCCAGTACCTTGCGCACTTCGGCGTCAGCTGCGAGGCGCCGGTCGACGGCTGCGCCAATCTCGCGGGCTCGCGCGATCTGCACCGTGAGATCGTCGAGCGTGCCCGCACCTCCCTGCAATCGCAGCAGCGACAGCCGGAGATTCTCGAGCGCTGCAACCGTCGCCACCAGTTGCTGACCGGTGTCGCCGCGCGCGCGCAATCGCTCCGCCGCAACCTCCAGGTCATCGACCACTCCCGTGACATCACCGATATTCTGCCTCACATCGCCAGGGAGCGCGTCGTACGCGCGCCGGACCGAATGGCCGAGGATGAGTTCGGTCGCGTCGGTCGTCTTCAACACGGAACGGGTATCCCGTTGGAGGCCGAGACCGGCGACCAGAAAGAAATTGCGCCCCACCGGCCCGGCCCAGAGCTTGTGCCAGATAGTGGCGATCCGCCGGGTCCAGCGCCGCTGGCCCACCACCTCCGCCTCTTCTTCCTGCACCGCCGCCTCGGCCAATAGCGCCGTCCGGATGTCGGCGAAGGCGTAGCCCTCGCGCAGCAGCCGGCGGGCGACCAGGCCCAGCTGCAGGATGAGGACGCCGGCGAGGATCCCGGCGAGGGACACCGATGTACCGTGTCGTCCGCTGTCGCCTCCGCCGAGGCCGGTGATGAGCAGCGCCATCGTGGTCACCTGCGCGTTGCGCACGAACGATCTTAGCAGCGGTGGTGCCCGAAACTCGTTGCCGCGCAAGTCGCCGGCGAGTCGCGCGAGTTCGTCGCCGGACTGAAAGCGATCGGCCGGTGATTTCTGCAGGCAACGCGCGATGGTGGCGGCGAAGTGTTCGGAGATTTCGGGACGGATGAGCCGCACGCCCGGTGCGGCCTCGGTCACCTGGCGGGCCAGGATCGCCGGGAGGTTGTGTCCCTCGAACGGCGCGCGCCCGGTGACGGCATAGAAGAGCGTAGCGCCGAGGGAATAAAGGTCGCTGCGCGCGTCGACCGCGTCGCCGCAAGCCTGCTCCGGACTCATGTAGCGCGCGGTGCCGATCACTTCGCCGCTGAGCGTGGGATCTTCGTGGGCGCCGATGGCGATGCCGAAGTCGGTGACCATGGCCCGTTCGGTGTCGTGCTCGATCATGATGTTGTCGGGCTTGATGTCGCGATGAATCACGCCGCGCTGGTGGGCATAGGCCAGGGCCCAGGATACTTCCTGCAGCAGATGCGTCGCCAGACGCTGTGACAGCGGGCCGACACGTTCGACGCGCTGGCGAAGGGTTTCGCCATCGACGTAGCCCATGACGAAGAAGACCCAGTCGCCGCGCTCCTCGACCAGGTGTATCGGGACGATGTTGGGGTGCGACAATCCTGCGGCCGTTCGCGCTTCCTGGAGGAAGCGTTCGCGGGCGGCGGGCTGCACCGCGAGCAGCGGCGGAAGGATCTTGATCGCCACCAGCCGGTCGAGCGCCACGTCGCGCGCCAGCAGCACGATGCCCATGCCGCCGCGTCCGAGCTCGCCCTCGATGGAGAAGCGGCCAGCCAGGATCTGCTGGAGCGGGAAAAACTCGGGATCGATCGACGCGCTCATCCCTCAACGATAGCCTCACGCCCGGTGATTTCGAGAGTAGCTTCACCGACGTTCCACGGGTGACCGCCGCAGTCCACAAGACGAGGGAGCCTCGCATGTCCGCCATTCCGCGTACGTCGATTGCCCTGCTGCTCACGATGGCCGCCTGCAGCCCGCCGCACTACGACGTGGTCATTCGTCGCGCCACCATCTACGACGGCACCGGTGTTGCGCCGATGACGGCCGACCTGGCGATCGTCGGCGACTCGATCGTAGCTATCGGTGATGCGCTGCCGGGGAAGGGAACGATCGAGATCGACGCGCACGGCAAGGCCGTGGCGCCGGGGTTCATCAACATGCTCAGCGGCTCCGACGCCTCGCTGCTGCAGGACGGCCGCAGTGAGAGCGAAATCCGCGAGGGCGTGACGCTCGAGGTGATGGGCGAGGGCGAATCGTCGGGCCCGGTCAACGACACGGTACGGAAGGCGTACACCGCGCTGCAGTCCGATTTCAAGTATCCGATCAACTGGTCGACCCTGGGCGGCTTTCTCGACACCCTGGTGGCCCACGGTGTCAGTACCAATGTGGCGTCGTTCCTCGGCGCGGCGACCGCGCGAATCATGGTGCTCAAATGGGACAACCGCGCGCCCACGCCCGCGCAGCTCGACTCGATGCAGACGATCGTGCGGGTCGCAATGGAAGAGGGTGCGATGGGCGTCAGCAGCGCGCTGATGTACACGCCGGCGGCTTTCGCGAAGACCGACGAACTGATCGCGCTGGCCCGGGCGGCGGCGCCGTACGGCGGCATGTACATCTCGCACATCCGCAACGAAAGCGGCGAGCTGTTGCCGGCCATCGAAGAAGTGATCGCCATCAGCAAGGCGGCGGGTGTGCGGGCCGAGATCTATCACTTCAAGGCGGCCGGGCGTGACAACTGGAACAAGATCGATTCCGCGATCGCGCGCATCAATGCGGCGCGGGCGGCTGGGCAGGAGATCAGCGCCGACATCTATCCCTACGACGCCTCGGCGACGGGACTCGATGCGTCGATGCCGCCTTGGGTGCAGGAGGGTGGCTACGCCACGTGGGCGAAGCGGCTGCGGGATCCGGCGACCCGCGCTCGCGTCAAGCGGGAGATGGACAAGCCCGGTGTGACCTGGGACAACGCCTACTACAGCGCGGGATCGGCGGATCGCGTGCTGCTGGTGGGCTTCAAGGCGGATTCACTCCGGAAGTACACCGGCAAGACGTTGGCCCAGGTCGCGACGATGCGGCACACTTCACCGGAAGAGGCGGCGATGGACCTGGTGGCCCGCGATGGCAGTCGCGTCAGCGTGGTGTACTTCTCGATGGCCGATGCCAATATCGAAAACGAAATTCGCCAGCCGTGGGTGAGCCTCTGTTCCGACGAAGCATCGCAAGCCCCGGAGGGGCTCTTTCTGGAGTCGCATCCACACCCACGAGCGTATGGAGCGTTCGCCCGCTTTCTCGGGCACTACGTGCGCGACGAAAAGGTGATTTCGCTGGCTGAAGGCGTGCGCCGCCTGACCTGGCTCCCGGCATCAAACCTGAGGTTGTCTCGGCGCGGCAAACTCGCCAAGGGATTCTATGCCGATGTGGTGGTGTTCGACCCGGCGACGATCGCCGACCATGCGACCTACGATAGTCCCCATCAATACGCGACCGGTGTGCTCGACGTATTCGTCAACGGGAAGCAGGTCGTTGCGAACGGAGAGCACACCGGCAGCAAACCCGGCCGCGTGGTGCGCGGCCCGGGCTGGAAGGGCAGCGGCCGCTAGGCCACGTGGTGCTTGATACGATCGTAGTGCTCCTTGAAGCCGGGAACGGCTTCATGCAGCAGTTCGAGCGCGGCGCCCGTCGCGACGGCGGCGAGAGTATCGCGGACGTTCCCCCAATGCTTGTTCAATGGTGATGGCTGCTGCGGTGCTCGATAGGCCATGGCCCGGCCATCGCTGGCGTCAGGTTGTGGCGCAGAAGATCGGCGCCCGCCGCCCACCACGCCCGACGCGAGCAGGCCACCGCCGAATGCGAGCCCGAGCAGGAGCAGCGGTCGCTTGTCAAATTGCGCTCGCCAGTCGGTGAGTTCCTTCGTTTTGGTCTCGAGTACCTCGAGGTTGCTGTTCAGCTGGTCATGCGCGTTGGCGAGCTGACGCTCGAGTTGTTCGGTCGTTTCAACCATGCCGCAGTCTCCCTTCTGAAACCAGCGACGCACTGTTCGCTGGTGTGATGCGCTTGAGCCGCGCGAGTCCGGCGGCCAGGAATGCGATCGACGTCAGTGCCGCGCCGCCGCCGACAATCACGGCCGCCGCCCATGGTGCAAGCCGCGTAGCCAGCAGATCGACCACCGCGAGCAGCAGGAAGCCCAGAGCCAACTGGCCGAGCACCGTCGCCGCGACGAGCGCGGTCCCGGCGTGGCCCGTCGCGCGCGCCACCTGCATCAGTTCGACCTTCACCAGCCGGATCTCGGCCTTGACGATCTCTTCCAGATTGCCGACGATGCCGTGCACGACGGCGGTGATCGAGCGAGGGTCCTCGGAACTCATCGGAGTGCCGTCAGTCGTTGCGCATGGCGCGCGCGGCGAGGAAACCGACGACGCCGGCGAGGAGGAGCGACCTGCCCGGGTTCTGCCGCACGTACTTTTCGACCGAAGACATCATGTCCTTCATGTCGTGATCGCGAACGAAGTCGGCGCCGGCCTGCAGCTTGTCGGCGGTGCCATGGGCCAGCCTCGACGCCTTGTCGGTGGCGTCCTGGCCCATCTGTGAAGCGCGGTCACCGCCGGCGTGCAGGGAGCCTGCGGCCGAGGCCATTCCGTTGGCGAGCGGCTCGCGGCGGGCGTCAATCGCATTGACAGCGTTGCGGCCCATGTCGCGGGCCTTGTCCTGCACCTTCGAGAGCATACCGGCTGCGTCCTTCCGGGCTTCGTCGGCTGCCTGCTCGCCGAACTGGGCCATGTCCGATCCGAAATTATCCGTCGTCATCGTGGTCACCGTATGGGTTGTGGGTCGTGGTCATGAACTACTGCGGCCATGGGGACGCACTGCCGTGGCGGAGGCCCACATCGGTGGGCGCGGCCTCGCTATCTTGGAAGCGTCCGTTTCGCGAACGCATTCTCCCCAACAGACCCGGTCTGCCTGTGCCCGATCCGCGCGCCGCGTTGCAGCAGAGTCTTGGCTCCGCCCTGACGCTCGAACAGGAGCTGACGGGCGGCGGCATGGCGACGGTCTTCGTGGCCCACGACAATACGCTCAACCGCAAGGTGGTGGTCAAACTCCTCCCCTACGAACTCGCGGCGGCGGTGTCGGTGGAGCGGTTCAAGCGCGAGATCCTGATGTCGGCCGCACTCCAGCATCCGCATATCGTCTCGGTACTGAGCTCGGGCGAATGTGATGGTCTGCCCTACTTCATCATGCCGTATATCGATGGCGAATCGCTGCGAACCCGGTTGACGCGCGGACCGCTGTCGGTGCGCGAGACGGTCGCCATCCTCAAGGATGTGGCACGGGCGCTGACCTATGCGCACGGGCGCGACGTTATCCATCGCGACATCAAGCCCGACAACATCCTCCTGACGGCAGGGTCGGCGGTGGTGACTGACTTCGGCGTGGCCAAGGCGCTCAACGCCTCCCGCGCGCCGGGGAGGGGTGGCCGAGCCGCGACTCCCGGCGGCTCGCCGGCGGCGATCACGGCGCGAGGCATCGCCATCGGCACGCCGGCATACATGGCGCCGGAGCAGGCAGCCGGCGACCCCGACACCGACGCGCGGGCCGATCTCTACTCCCTTGGCATCGTTGCGTGGGAGATGCTGACCGGCACCGCGCCATTCCAGGGCGGCTCGCCGCAGCAGGTAATGGCGTCGCAGCTCACGGTGGCCCCACCGCCGATAGGGTCGCGCCGGTATGATGTCCCCAAGGCGCTGGCCGCGATCATCGACCAGTTGTTGCGCAAGGAACCGCGCGATCGTCCGCGCAGCGCAGCCGACGTGGTCCGCCTGCTGGAAAATCCCGACGTCATCAGCGGAGCGTACGCTTCGGTGCCTCGCAGCGCGGCGAGAAAGCGTCGCCTGGCAGTCCTCGCCGGCGTGGTCCTCGCCGCGATCGCGGCCGCGCTGTACCTTCTGTTTCGCGGACGACGCTGAACGCTCTTCCGATGCCGCAGTCGGACCGCGTCACGATCGACACCGAGGCTTCAATGGTCACGAGCCTGACGCCGTCCCGCGCCCGCTCAATGCTCCTGGCACTGCCGCTGTCGCTCCTGTTCGCCAGTGCGTGCGGGAGCGGTTCGACCGATACCGGCAACAACAACGGATCCTCCAAGTTCACCGCGACGATTGACGGCGCGCCGTGGGCGGCGTCGGCCAGCTCGGTCGCTGCCGGGGCCGTGGCGGCTGGCAACAGCTTCGGCTTCGCCGGTTCGCAGATCTCGGGTGCGAACGCGACCTCGCTGTCGTTCAGCATGTACAACGTCACGGCGCCCGGCAGCTACAGCCTCGGCGTCGGCGTCACCGGCGTCGGCGGCGTCGCCATCGTCTCCAACCTGAGCAGCGGCTGGTCGACACCGCTCTCCGGATCTGGCGGAACCATCACCTTCAGCACGCTGAACACGACGCGAGTTGCGGGAACGTTTTCTTTCACCGCGATGCCGCTCAGCGGGAATGCGACCGGCAACCGGGTGGTGACCGGCGGGTCCTTCGACCTGCCGCTCACCGGAACGATCACTCTCGGTGGTGGCGGCAGTTCGGTGACGACGACGATCGCAGGTGCGCCATTCAACGCATCCTCTGTCGCGGCCACCGTCGCGACCGGCAGCTTCATCCTCTCCGCCACGACCAACACGTATCTGCTGACGATGCATCTCGCCGGGGTGACCACGGCTGGCACCTACGCGCTGAGCGCCAATCCGGATCGGGATGTCGCGGTGTCGGCGGCTGACAGCTTCAAGGTCTGGGGAACGGCCTCGCTCAGCACTGGGAGCGTCACCTTCACTACGCTGTCGAGCACCCGCGCCCAGGGCACGTTCACCGTCGCGCTCCCGCCGGTGGTGGGTTCGCTGGCGACGGGGACGCTGCAATTAACGGGGGTCTTCGACGTGGCGCTGCAGTAGGGAAGGGAACGAACTCGGCGGATACATCGCACGGGACGTATCCGCCGCCCAGCTGTTCCGCGGCCCTACATCGCCGCCGCGTCCGGAACGATCGCAACATTCTGGATCTTCCACCCCTTCACGCCGTGACGTACCACGACGAGATAGTGGCTCACCTTTTCTCCGCCCGCTGCCGGATGCTCCGTCCAGGTGCCGATGTCGACCGCCGTGGTGCCATACACCTTGAGCGAATGCGAAGCGACGACTGCGTGAGGCAACATCGATCCGTCGCCCATTGACTTCGTAATCGCTGCGACACCGACCAACTCCATGCCGCCCGTGAGCTCCGTGGCGTCAGACGTGAACATGCCAGCCATTGCCGACACGTTCTTGGCGTTGAACGCGTCCACGAAGGCAGTCCTCAGCGCCGCGATGTCGCCCATGGTCGTGCTGACTGGCGCGTGAGGCTGCGGAACGCCCTGCGCGGCGGCGATGGCCGGGGCAGAGAGTGCG
>JBEPVV010000046.1:0-8730 GCA_041690795.1 Gemmatimonadota bacterium
GACCGGGCAGACGCTGATCAAGACGATCATCGCGCCGGGCCTGAAAGCCAGGCTGCTCGGCGTCAGCGGCTGGTACTCCACCAACATCCTCGGCAATCGCGACGGCGAGGTGCTCGACGATCCCGAGTCGTTCAAGACCAAGGAAGAGTCGAAGCTTGGCGTGCTGGAGTTCATCCTCCAGCCCAAGCTCTATCCCGATCTCTACGCCAAGATGTACCACAAGGTGCGGATCAACTATTACCCGCCCCGGGGTGACAACAAGGAAGGGTGGGACAACATCGACATCTTCGGGTGGTGCGGATACCCGATGCAGATCAAGGTCGATTTTCTCTGTCGCGATTCGATCCTCGCTGCCCCGCTGGTGCTCGACCTCGCGCTGTTCTTCGACCTGGCCCAGCGCGCGGGAATGGCCGGCGTCCAGGAATGGTTGTCGTTCTACTTCAAGAGCCCGCAGGCGCTGCCCGACGTTTACCCCGAGCATGACCTCTTCATCCAGCACACCAAGCTCAAGAACACGCTCCGGTGGATGATGGGTGAGGGCGTCATCACCCATCTCGGTCAGGACTACTAGCCACAGCCGTCGCCGTGAAATACTTCCATCGGACTTCCATCTCGCCCGACGCCGCGATGATGCGCGCGTCGGCGGTGTTCGGTGCCCGCCTCACCCATGTGACGGAAGCGCGCCGAAGCCGGGCCTTTGCCGGGTCGCTTGGTTCGGTCACGGTGACGGCGGCGCCGGAGGGCGGTCACTACACCCGCGTGACGGTGGTGACCGATCAGCCGGGTGAAAGCGAGCTCGACAAGCTGGCCAAGCATTACCTCGGCACGGTGCACGTCCTCGCCGAGCCCGAACACCAGCTGCGCGGCGACTACTGAGCCTGGTCCACCCCGTTTTCGGAACACTCCATGCGATTGCTGCCGCGCGATGAACAGTTCTTCGATCTCTTCACGACGCTCGCGGCCACGTCGGTTGAAGGCGCGAAGAATCTCACCGAGCTCTTCCGGAGCCGGACCCAGGATCGCTGGGAGCTGGTCGAGGTCATCAAGCGCGGCGAACACGACGCCGACGAAGTCACCCACGCCATCGTCAAGCGGCTCGATCGCACGTTCATCACGCCGTTCGATCCAGAAGACATCCACAAGCTGGCATCGACGCTCGACGATATCATGGATGCCATCGACAACACCGCACGTCTGGCCTGGATCTTCCGCATCGACGAAGTCCCGGAGGGCGCGCTATTGCTCTGCGACGTCGTGCATCGGACGGCGACCCAGGTGCTCGCCGCTGTCGAGGCGCTCAAGAACGGCCCGTCGTCGCGAGTGTTGCTGGCGTGTCGCGAGATCAAGCGCCTCGAGGAAGAGGGCGACGCGATGTATCACATGTGGCTGGCGCGCCTGTTCGAGGAAAAGATGGACGCGCTCACCGTCATCAAGTGGAAGGAGCTGTACGACACGCTCGAGAAGACGCTCGACAGCGCCGAAGACGCCGCCAACGTGCTCGAGTCGGTCACCCTCAAGCACGGCTGATCGATGGACCACAGCATCGCGTTCGTCCTCATGGTCGCCGGCGTCGCGATCATCTTCGACTTCATCAACGGTTTCCACGACAGCGCCAATTCGATCGCGACCGTGGTCGCGACGCGCGTGCTGTCGCCGCGATTCGCAGTGCTGTGGGCCGCTTCGTTCAACTTTCTCGCTGCCTTCATCGTCGGCACCGCCGTCGCCAAGACCTTCGCGAAGGGCCTGATCGATCCCAGCGTCGTGACGCCGACGCTGGTCTGCTCCGCACTCCTCGGCGCCATCGCCTGGAACCTGCTGACGTGGTGGTGGGGGCTTCCCAGCTCGTCCTCGCACGCGCTGATGGGCGGATATGCGGGCGCAGCGCTGGCGAAGTCCGGCTTCAGCGCCATTCTCGTTGCCGGCTGGATCCGTCCGATCCTCGGTATCGTGGTGTCTCCGCTGCTGGGGATGATCCTTGGCCTGGCGCTTTCGGTGTCGTTGTCGTGGTCGCTGTGGCGGCAGGACGGCCGGCGCATGGACTGGCTGTTCCGGAAGATGCAGCTGGGGTCGGCCGCGCTCTATTCGCTCAGCCACGGGTCGAACGACGCGCAGAAGACGATGGGCATCATCGTGTCGCTGCTGGTCGCGTCGCAGGGACTCTTCGCGCAGCAGACCGGCTTCCTGCATCGTTTTCACGTCGTCAGTGCCGATGGCATCCCGCTCTGGATCGTGATCTCGTGCTACGCCGCGATCGCCGCGGGCACGGCGATGGGCGGGTGGCGCATCGTGCGCACGATGGGAATGCGCATCACCAAGCTCCGTCCGTTCGACGGCTTCTGCGCCGAGACAGGGGGGGCCGTCACCATCCTTTTCGCGTCGCGCCTCGGTGTTCCGGTCAGCACCACTCACACCATTACTGGAGCGATCGTCGGCGTCGGCGCATCGAAGCGGATGGGTGCCGTGCGGTGGGGTGTCGCGCGGCGGATCGTGTGGGCGTGGGTGATGACCATTCCTGCCGCGGCCGTCATCGCCGCCCTGATCTTCTGGGTCCTTCCCAAGTAGCAGCCCCGGTTCGCTGCGCTTGACCCACCTCGCCGCCGCGTCGAAGTTTCCGTGCTTGCATTCCAACTCCGCCGAGGCGCGCTGAGCAGCATGCCGGTTCACCCAGCATCCCCCACCGCGCCGCCCGCAGGGCTCACCCGCCCGCAACTCCTCGAACTGTATCGGTGGATGCGATTCACGCGCACCCTCGAAGAACGGCTTGTCGCGCTCTACCGCCAGACCAAGGTGGTCGGTGGGCTCTTCCGGTCGCTGGGACAGGAAGCCTGCGCCGTCGGCTCGGCCTACGCGCTCGAGCGCCGCGATGTGCTGTCCCCGTTGATTCGCAATCTGGGTTCGATGCTGGTCAAGGGCGCCGAGCCGGTGGAGATCCTGCGGCAGTACATGGCCAAGGGCGATTCGCCGACGCGGGGGCGCGAACTGAACATTCACTTCGGCGACGTCATCGACCGCAACTTCATCGGCCAGATCTCCCACCTCGGCGACATGGTGCCGGTGATGGCTGGTGTGACGTTGACGTTCCGGATGCGGGGTGAGGATCGCGTCGGGCTCGTGTACGTGGGCGACGGCGCCACCAGCACTGGTGCCTTCCACGAGGGCATCAACTTCGCCGCGGTTCAGCGTTGTCCGCTGGTTGTGGTCGTTGAGAACAATGGCTACGCGTATTCGACGCCAACGGCGAAGCAGTGCGCCGCTGAACGACTGGTCGACAAGGCCGCAGGGTATGGCGTGCCTGGTGTGCGCGCCGACGGCAACGACGTGCTGGAGGTGTACCGCGTGACCAGGGAGGCGGTCGAGCACGCGCGCAGTGGTGGCGGCGTCACGTTGCTCGAGTTCATGACCTACCGCCGGAAGGGACACGCGGAGCACGACAGCCAGTCCTACGTTCCTCCGGGCGAGATCGACCGCTGGGCCGACGCCAACGACCCGATCAACCGCTACGTGGTGCGTCTCACTGGTGAGTTCGGCGTGGAGGCGGTCGAGCTGTCCTCGATCGACGACGAGATTCGCGCCACCATTGATCGCGTCACCGACGAAGCGGAAGCCTCGCCACCGTGCGACGGACCTGATGCGTTGCGCGGGGTGTACGCATCCCCGGCCGCGATGCCGACGCTCTGGTATCGCGGCTCGGCCGCATCGGCCGTGGCAACGCACGAGCGGCCGGCAGGGTGGGGAACTCACGATGGCTGAGATCACCTTTCTCGAAGCGATTCGCGAGGGGTTGGCCGAAGAGATGGAGCGCGACGCATCGGTCTTCTGTCTGGGCGAGGATATCGGCGGATTCGGTGGCGCGTTCAAGGTCACCGAAGGCCTTCAGGCGCGGTTTGGTGAGATGCGCGTCATCGACACGCCGATCTCGGAGGTGGCCATTGTCGGTGCGGCGGCTGGTGCTGCGCACTACGGCATGCGCCCGGTCTGCGAGATGCAGTTCATCGACTTCGTGTCATGTGCGTATGACATGCTCACCAACTACGTCGCCACTGCCCGCTACCGCGCCTTTCTGCCGTGCCCGATCGTCGTTCGCGGGCCATCGGGCGGATACGTGCGCGGCGGGCCATTCCATTCGCAGAACCCGGAAGCCGCATTCCTGCACACTCCCGGCCTCAAGATCGCCTATCCGGCGACGGCCGAGGATGCCAAGGGCATGATCAAGGCCGCCATCCGCGATGATGATCCGGTACTCTTCTTCGAGCACAAATATCTCTACCGGCGCATCAAGGGCACGATGCCTGCTGGCGACCACGTGGTCCCCCTTGGTGTGGCCCGCGTCGCGCGTGAGGGGAAGCACCTGTCGATCATCACCTACGCCGCCACGGTGTGGAAGGCGCTCGAGGCGGCAGAGGAACTCGAGCGCGAACACGGACTGTCGGTCGAGGTCATCGACCTGCGCACGCTGCTGCCGCTGGACGACCAGGCGGTCGTGGCGACGGTGAAAAAGACCAACCGGGTGCTGGTGGTGCACGAGGACACGGTCACGGGCGGGATCGCGGGAGAGATCACGGCCCGGATCAACGAGCTCTGCTTCGAGTGGCTCGATGCTCCGGTGCGTCGCGTGGCGGCCCACGACGTCCCATTGCCCGACGCGCCGCCGCTCGAGGATTTCGTGCTGCCGCAGACTTCGGATATCGTGCGTGCGTGCCGCTGGCTCGCCGCCTACTGACGCTGTTGGACGAGGAGTAATCATGGCCCGCATCGATGTGATCATGCCGCAGATGGGCGAGTCCATCACCGAAGGCACGATGTCCCGATGGATGAAGAAGGTCGGCGACGCAGTCAAGCGCGATGAACCGATCTTCGAGATTTCGACCGACAAGGTCGACGCCGAAATTCCGGCGCCCAACGCGGGAGTGCTCGCCGAGGTCATCGTGACCGAGGGCCAGACGGTGGCCGTCGGCACCGTCGTGGCCCGGATCGAAACGGATGCCACGGCTGCCGTGTCGGCTCCACCATCTGCGCCCGCGACACCGACGGCGGCGCCTTCATCCGCAGCCGCCGCATCCACTCCACCGGCGGCGCCACCGGCGGCGCCGGCGAAGGCGGCTCCTGCGCCAACGCCGCCCGCGCCGCAGGCTGCCGCGCCGGCAGGTGACGAGACGGCCGAGGAACGGCTCAAGCGGAAGTCGACGCCACTCGTTCGGAAGATGGTCGAGGACCATCGACTCGACCTCGGCGCGATTCCGGGAAGCGGATCTGCCGGTCGCGTCACCAAGCAGGATGTGCTGAGCTACCTCGAGACCGGCGCCGCGGCGCCCCAGCCTGCTGCCACGCAACCTTCCGCTTCCGTTGCGGCACCCCTTGCCGAGGCACCGCGCGCCATGGCTGCGACGGGACCGTCAACGGTCGCTGCAAGTGCCACCGTTGCCGCATGGGAAGGCGATCGCGTCGAACCGTGGAGCCGGATTCGCAAGCTGACCGCCGACCACATGGTGCTGTCGCGCCGTGTATCCGCGCACGTCAATTCGCTGATGGAGGTCGATTTCAGCCACGTGGCTGCGGTGCGCAAGCAGCACCGTGCCGCCTTTGCCGAGCGCGGCGTCAACCTGACCTTCCTCGCGTTCATCGTGAAGGCAGTTGCCGACAATCTCCGCAATCATCCGGTGATCAACGCCGCGGTGTCTGGCGACAACACCATCTATCGGCGCAGCATCAACGTCGGCATCGCGGTCGCGCTCGACTGGGGCCTCATCGTTCCCGTGATCCGCAACGCCGACGAGCTGTCGCTGCTCGGCGTGGCGCGCGCGGTGCAGGATCTCGCCGAACGGGCGCGCACCAAGCGCCTGGCGCCGGACGACGTGCAGAAGGGAACCTTCACCATCACCAATCCTGGTGGTTTTGGCACCTACGTCGGCACGCCGATCATCAATCAGCCGCAGGTGGCCATTCTAGCCATCGGTGCCATCGAAAAGCGCCCGGCGGTGATCACCACGCCCGATGGCACCGACGCGATCGGGGTGCGCACCAAGGGGATGTGCTGCCTGGCGTACGATCATCGTGTGGTGGACGGCGCGGACGCCGACCGCTTCCTCGCCGACGTGCGCAAGACGTTGCACGCCTTTCCCGAGAATCAGGCCTGACGACGAGAGGTTGCTGATGGCGCGGAGCATCACCGATGCACAGGGTGCGACCTGGGAAGTGACGCCGAGCGGGCGGCACACCCAGTACGGCGCCGATGAGGTCTCGCTGGAGTTTCAGCGCACCAGCGGCGGAGCGCGTGAACTCCGCTTTGCGCGGTATTCGCCGCGCCTGACCCGGTCGTGGGAGATTGCGCTCGAAGACGCCACTGACGCGGCGCTGCTGAACCTCCTCGGTCACAGCCAGCCGGCCTGGACTTCACCCGACGGGGACTACGGCCGCAGCGCGTGATCGATCTCCATTGTCACTCGACCGCATCGGATGGCCTCCTTGCGCCTGCCGACGTTGCGCGCGCGGCCTCGGGCTGCGGCCTCACTGCGTTTGCGCTCACCGATCATGACTCGATGGACGGAGTCGCCGAAGCACGCGCAACCGGCGTCGCGCTCGGCCTCGAAGTGGTCGGTGGTTGTGAATTTTCTGTCGCGGCTGCGTGGGGCGAGATGCACCTGCTCGCCTACTTCATCGAGCCGGGCGACGCTCGCATCGAGAAGTTTCTCATCGATGCGCGCGCTGACCGCGACCGCCGGGTCCGCGACATGGTGACGAAGCTGGTCGGTCTCGGCGTCGCGATCAGCGCCGACGATGTGCTGCGCGAAGCGGGCGGCGGGGCGGCCGGCCGTCCGCACGTCGCGCGTGCCCTCGAGCGAAAGCGGTTGGTGCAATCGGTGCAGCAGGCATTCGATCGCTACATCGGGCGCGGGCGTCCTGCCTTCGTCGAGAAGAACCTGCCGACGTTCGCAACCGTCGCCGCGCTGGTACATGCCAGCGGGGGCATCGTCTCTGCGGCGCATCTCAAGGGCATGGGAACGCTCGCCAACCTCACCCTGCTCAAGGCGGAAGGACTCGACGCGGTCGAAACGCGCCATCCCAGCCACAACGGCGACTACCTGGCATTGATCACCGATGTGGCGGTCACGCTCGGACTCGGGCGCAGCGGCGGATCGGACTGGCATGGCGAGTCGGAAACAGAAGGCAGCCACGCGGCGCTCGGCTCGCAGCACGTCCCCGATGAATGGCTGCCAGCGCTGCGCGCGCGTTGCGGCGCCGCGAGTGAACCTTGACATCGCGCGCCGGCGGGGTGGCACTGGTCACTGGCGGCGCGATCCGCCTCGGCCGCGTGTTCGCTGCGGCACTCTCCGGCATCGGCATGCGCGTCGCAATCCACTATGGCTCCTCTCGTGTCGAAGCGGAGTCGTTGCGCGCCGAACTCCACGCCCGCGGCGCCGAAGCGGAATGTTTTGCCGCTGATCTGCGCGATGCGGATGCCGCGATCCACCTTCCCGACCGGGTCGTCAAGCATTTCGGCCAGCTCGATGTGCTGGTCAATTCGGCGGCGGTCATGGAGCGGTGTACCGTCGCAGAAACTTCGGTCGCGCGGTGGGACGCGGTGATGAACCTGAACCTGCGCGCCCCATTTTTCGTGGCGCAGCGGGCGGCGCCGCACCTGGCGCGCACCCGTGGCACCATCATCAACATCGCGGATCTCGGCGGCCTGGAACCTTGGCCGAATTACCCCGCCCATTCGATCAGCAAGGCCGGCGTCGTCATGCTCACCAAGGTGCTGGCAAAAGCGCTGGCGCCTGATATCACCGTCAACGCCATCGCGCCGGGCACGGTGCTGGTCCCCGACGAATACGACGACGAGCGGCGGGCATTCCTGAGCGAGACCACGCCGCTCAAGCGCCTCGGCACCCCAGCCGATGCGGTCGGTGCGCTGCTCTACCTGGTCGAACGCGGCGACTTCGTCACCGGCCAGACGATTGTCGTCGACGGCGGCCGGCTGCTGCGGTGACCACCGCGCTCGGCGACGTCGCCATCATGGGCGGCGGCTGCTACGGAACGTTCTACCTGGGTCAGCTGCACACTGCGCGCGCTCGCGGCGCTATCACGTTTCGCCAGCTGCTGATCGTCGACCAGGATCCGCATTGCCCGGCCAGTGCGGCCCCGACTGGGCACCAGCATTCAGTCGTTGTTTCGTCGTGGGATGCATTTCTCGACCATTGGCTTGACGCCGCCGCCCGCGATCACGATGGCCTTCCGGACATGATCGTCCCCACGCCGCTGATGCCGCACCTCATGGCGCACTGGCTGGAGCGCACGGCAAAGCGGCGCTGGCCGGATCGCGATGTCGCGCTCATTCCACCGATGGAACCGCTGGGAACGCCCTACGACCGACTCCACACCGACGACGTGCGGTATGTGTCGTTCGCGGACTGGCTCTGCCCGACGCACTGCGTCGAACCGCTGCTTTGCCCCGCCATCAAGGCGCCGCGGACGTGGGAGATGGGCGATGCCATTGCTGCGTGGAATGCGAAACTCGAAGCAACGGGCACCCTGGCACCGCCCGTGTTGTTCACCTGCCGGCATGTCGCGTTCGGAGTGGGAATGTTTCCCGTGAGTGCGGCGATCGACGGAGTTGCTACGTTTACCGCGGCAGCAGAACGTGCCGCGACGATCGACCTGGCCATCGGGTCAATTTCGGCGTGTCACGGCGCGCTGGCCATGCTCCGGGTTGCGGTGCGCAATCCGATCCCACAC
>JBEPVV010000047.1:0-8686 GCA_041690795.1 Gemmatimonadota bacterium
TCGAGCGCGCCAGTGACCTGCAGCGATGCCTCCGCCGTGCCATCGAACAGGTGCGCCGCAACCGTGTCGGGCACCAGCCCGGTCGCTGCGCGCATCAACGAATCGAATGGTGCCAGCGACGTCACGCTGGCCCGCAGCGCCAGCGTTCCGGAATCCGGCGCCGCCCAGCCGAGCGTGCCGTGCGCGTCGACCCGGCCCGCGTTCCAGATCACCGTGCCGGTGTCGACCATTAGCAGTCCGTGGTCAGCGCGGAGCATCCCGGTCACCGCGTCGACCGTCGCGCCGCCAATCCGCGAACGGTCGAGTGCGATGGTCAACGACCCCGACGGCGGCGTGGCAGAATCGATTGCACCGCGAACCACAAGCCGCCCGTTCAGCGACGTCGACGTGCCGTGGCCGGTGATCGCCTCGGCGTCGATGCGTTGCATCTGGACGACCAGCGAATCGGCGCCGTAGTGCGGGGCGTTGACCCGGATGCGGCCCTCGGCCGCGAGCGTGCCGATCTCGCCGGTCAGATTGGTGACCAGGTCGAGCGAATCGAGCGTGCCATTCGCGAGCACATGGCCGGTGAGCCCGCCGCGCGCCGTCAGCGAGGGATAGCCGGAGCGCAGCGCGTCAAAGGAGAGCTGGTCGAAATCCGCATCGAGCCCCACGCCCAGCACCAGCGTGCGGGTGTCGAGCCGGACCGAACCGATCATCCGCGACAGGGCATTGTCGGGAGCCGTGTGTTCGACCGTGCCGACAAATCGTGCGTTCTTCCATGGGCCGTCGAGCTGCCCGTTGAGCGCCAGCGTGCCGGTGATCAACAGCGAGGGGACCAACCGGTGAATCGTCGACAGCGCGAGGGTCGACTGCGTCAGGCGGAATTGCTGGAATACCGCGCCGTCAACCCCACCGAAATGCGCCACGCCGTCGATGCGAAGGTGCGACGTGGGTCGGCCCGCCACGAGAGCATCGGCGTATACCATGTCGCCGCCAAGCCGGAGCGAATCGAGGAACCCGTTGGCGAGCAAATGACCGGTCAGCGCCCCCGATACCGGAAGCGTATCCATGTATGGCCGCAGGACGTCGATCGGCGTGTTGTGCAGCTTCATGTCCAGATTGCGCATCCCCACGCCGTGCGCGTTGTCTACCATCACCGTCACGTTGCCGGCGATGCCGGTGTCGGCTTTCGTCAGCATCAGGTTGTCGAGCCGGTAATCGGTGCGCGAACCGTTCACGGCCTTGGCGATCACGTGCCCGTGACCCGACCAGTCGGGGAAGTCGGGCTGGATCCACCAGAGGTCGCGCATCGCCACGCGCGGCGCATCGAGCGCGAAGTCGAACAGGATGGTGTCGCGTGGCCAGCGGACCGCGCCAACCCCCTTGAAACGCGACGATGGCAGCGAGAGAGAGTCGAAGTTGAAGCGCAGCGTGTCGCCGGCCGCGATGATCTGCCCGGCCAGCTGCGTGATGGTGAGATGTGGCTCGCTGAGGTGCGCATGCAGGTCGGAAATCTGCGCCAGCAGCGGATCGTGGCGCGGCGTCGAAACGCGCAGCAGCCGCAGCGACGCTCCCAGGTCGGTCGCGGTGTAGACTCGCACCGGACCGTCGGCCGTGGTGTCGATCCGAGGCTGCTCGGGCTCCTTGGCATTGCGCGACGGACGCTGCCTCGGCTTGCCCGGCGTCGTGGGCACATCGATCTGGAGCGAACCGTCGGTGACGACGAGATTGAGGAACGCCACGTGTGGCGGCGGTGCAGTCCCCTTGGGACCCTCGTTCAGGTGAAAAACCCGCTCGTAGTTCCACCCGCCGTCACGCAACTTCACCAGATGCAGGATCAGCGAATCAGCGCGGACATCGCGGAACACCAGTTCGCGCGTCAGCAGCCCCGGGATCGAATAGCTGGCCTGCAACCGCGGAGTGCGCACGACCAGCGCGCCATGTTCGTCGCGGATCGTCACACCTTCGAGTTCGATGTGCGTGAAGATGTTGCCGCGCACACCGCTGATCTGTACGTCGCCCGCCACGGCGTCGGAGATCCACTTGGTGGCGATCCGTGCGAGCAGGTTGTGTCCCGCCGGTGTGAAGACCACCGCGGCAACGGTTCCGACCAGCGTTGCCAGCAGGATGATGATCGGCGCGAGGAGCGCCGCGACGATGCGGCGGACGATGCGCATCAGAAGGCCTGGCCGATCGAAAAGTGCAGCGTCCAGTTCTGCGATCGCGCCTTGACGTAATCCGTCTGCAGCTGGGACAGCGTTCCGTCGCGGTTGATCGCGAACAAGGGCCCGGCCTGCAGCGCATAGCTGTTGTAACCCAGGTCGAAGCGGATCGGACCCAGCGGCGACGAGTAGCGCAAGCCCACGCCCGGCGTGACCCGGATCGTCGACGGTTCGCCCTGGCGCCAGAGCGCGCCCGCATCCACGAACACGGCGAACCGGAGTCGGCCGGCAAAGAGCGGTGTCGGCATCCGCGCCTCGAGGTTGCCGACCAGCAGGCGGGTGCCGCCGGTCGGCGCGACGCGCGTCGCCGACGTGGGGACGACGCCTCCTTTCACCGAGTCGGCCGGCACGACGTAGACGAGCGGACCCAGTTCGTTCTGGTCGTAGCCCCGCACGTCGTTGGCGCCGCCGGCATAGAATCGCTGGTCCGGCGGGACGAACGACCCGCGCGTGCTGTCGCCGAGGTCGGTTTCCGGCGCGAGGATCAGCCCCGCGCGAAGGTGCCCCGCGAGGATGGTGCGCCGGGTCACCGGGACGAAGATGGCCGCGTCGCCGATGAAGCGGGTGAACTGCTGGGTGGTCGACGATCCGAGAAAGCGCGAGGAGACCGTCGCCGATGCCGAGAGGATCGACCCGCGAAACGGATCGAGCGGATTGTTGACTCGCTGCCGGATGGCGCTCAGCGTCAGCGTCCCCTGAAACCGTCGCTCCTGGAGCGCGGCGATGTCGGCCGCCTGGCAGGTGAGGAAGAAGGCACAGAATGACGCCGGATTGGCGGAGGTCGTGCCGCTCGCGATCCGGTAGGCGATCGTGATCGGTACGTTCGCCGACGTCGAACGCGTCACCGAAAACGACGCGCCGAATTCGCGACGCAGGTAGACCTCGAACTCGCTGTGCTGCGTCGCAAAGAGCGACAACACCGCAGAGTTGGCCGGTGCCAGAAACGCGTTGCGCCGCAGCGACGCGTTCAGCCCGTAATTCGCTTCGCGTGAACCGATCGAGTCGTTGCGCAGGGTCGCGCACAAGTTGCGATCAAGCCCGAATCCCAGCGGACTGCCGACGCCGATCTTCGACAGCTGCCCGGTCACGTCGAACACGAGGACGCTGCCGGGAAAGTTCCTCGCCGTCCATCCCACCCCCGTCCGAAGGCAGTCGTCAGTTCCGTAGCCCACCGATGCCTTGGCACGATGCCCGGGACCCGGCACCACCTTGACGGCAATCGGGACCACCGAGTCGTTGGCGGTGAAGTGCGCCGCGTCGACGTTCACGGTGGCGAACGCGTAGAGGTCAGAGGTATAGAGCGCGCGCTGCGATTCCACAATCTTGTTCACCCGGTATTCATCGCCCGGGCGCGCCAGGATCAGCGCCGCCGCATAGGCGGTGTCTACCGTTCCGCCGCTGTCGCGCACTGTGATCGCGCCGAAGGTCGAGTAGCGCCCGGGATGTGCAATCAGTCGAGCGTTCTCCCGGGCCCCATGTTCCTGCTCGACGAAGTCGACGTACGCCGTCGGGTAGCCGCGATTGCGCAGGCGCAGCGTGATGGTGTCCGAGGCTTCGTGCACCTTGTAGTCCGATGCGACGTCATTGACGCGAATCGGCAGGTCGATCCGGACCTGCCACGCATTCTCCACCGAGTCGAGGCCGTCGATGGTAAAACTGTGCAGGCGAACCGGTCGTCCCTCAGTGATCTTGAACGTGACGTCAACCGCGCCAGGGCTTCGCTTGACCACCGTGTCGACCGTCGCGTCCGGGTATCCGCTACGACGAAACACGACTTCGATGCGGAAGATGTCGCGGATGAATTCGGTCTGATTGAAGAAGCGCTTCTGACCGAGACCAAGGCTCCGCACCAGACCCGTGCGCGCAAAAAAATCGGACTGCGTGGTCACGATCGACGCCGCCAGCACATCCGGATCGACGGCGTGATTGCCCTTGAACGAGACGTGACGCACCAGCAGCGGCTGCAACTGTGCCCGCGCCAGAGCGGGGATGGCGGCGATTGCCACCAACCCCAGCGCCAGCAGTTGGCACCGGCGAAGACCCGAGCTGCCCGGAGCCCGGGGAGTTGCGATTGACCACATCCTCTAAATCTGGTTTCTTGAAGGGGTTACGCCAACCTGTCGCCGCTTGCGGGAGCCCGATGCGCCGCGCCGCCTACCTGCTGGCTCTGATCCTGACGGCCTGCAGCAGCGGCATTCCAGCGGGCCTCAAGTACTACTGGGCCACCGATCCCCGCTCCCTCGACCCTGCCCTCTCCACCGATGTACCAACCGGCGAAGCGGTCACGCTCCTCTTCGACAACCTGACGGAGTTCGATCCCGACGGTCACCTCGTGCCCGGACTCGCGACCCGCTGGTGGCCCTCGCCCGATGGAGTCACCTGGACCTTCCGGCTCCGTTCAGGTGTGCGCTTCCACAATGGCCGACCGCTCGATGCCGCCGTGATTCACGCGTCATTTCTTCGCGCGCTACGCATGGGTCGGCAGGGAGGACGCGTCTGGCCGCTGCTACCGATCGACGGCGCTGCTGCCGTCGTCGACTCGTCGGCCACCGATCTTCGTGGCTTCGCGTTGATCGATGACTCGACCATCGCGTTCACGCTCACGCAGCCGCTCAACATCTTTCCCAAGCTGCTCGCGATGCCGGTCGCCGCGATCGTGCCCACCCCGGTACCGGAAGACTTCGGTGAGTCACCAATCGGCAGTGGGCCGTGGAAGTTCGTATCGTGGTCGCACGACGACCTGCTGGTCTTCGCGCGCAACGACAATTGGTGGGGCGGCGCACCCGCGTCAGACACGCTCCGCGTGCGGATCATTCCCGAGGTGTTCACCCAGGCGGCGGAATACGAGTCGGGCCGCTTGTCGGTGGTCGAGGTCCCCGGCGCCGAGACGGCGCGTTGGCAGCAGTATCATGGGCCTGAGCTGCAGGCGCGCACCGCGATCCGCTCATGGTACATCGCCATCAACACCCATCGCGGTGCGCTCGCCGACGTCCGCGTGCGGCGCGCACTGAACCACGCAGTCAACATGCCCGCGATCCTCGCCCAGGTGATGCACAACCGCGGCGTGCTGGCCGCAGGCAGCATCCCTCCCGGCCTCGACGGGTACGATTCGACCCGACAGCGATACCGCTACGATCCTGCACTCGCGCGCCGCTTGCTCGCCGACGCCGGCCACGCCGGCGGCCTCCGTCTCCAGCTCTGGCGCTCGAGTCGCGCTGAATTCGCCCGGATCGCGCAGGCAGTGCAGGCGGACCTGTCCGCCGTCGGGGTGGCGGTCGAGATCGTCGAGCGCGATGCCGCTACAGCGCGCGCCGCTGCCCGCCACGGCGATGCCGACCTCTTTCTCTCCGATTGGTGGGCCGATTATCCCGACGGCGAGAACTTCACCTTCCCGCTCTTCCACTCGAGCAACGCAGGTACCGGGGGCAACTACGCCTTTCTTTCCGTGCCCTCACTCGACACCGCCATCGTCCGGGCACGCAGCACCACCGACTCCGCCGAGAAAATCCGCCTGCTCCGCGCCGCCGATCAGCAGGTCTTCGACTTGGCGCCCTGGATCTTCTGCTGGTTCCCCACCGACCTCTGGGCGATGCGCCCCGAGTTGCGCGGCTGGCGCTATCCGCTGCTGTTCACCGGCCAGCGCTGGAACCAGGTCACGATCGCGAAATGATCCGCTACATCGCCGTCCGGCTTGGCCTGCTGGTGCCCACGCTCCTTGGCGTGCTCGCCGTGACATTCGTGCTCCTCTATCTCGCACCCGGCGATCCGGTCTCGGCCATTCTCGGCGAGCGCGCCGACAGCGCCGCCGTGGCGCGCGTGCGCACCGAACTGCACCTCGACGACCCCCTCTATCTCCGCTTCGCCCACTACGTCGCCGATGTCGCCCGCGGCGATCTCGGTCGCAGCTACATCACCCGGCGCCCGATCGCACGCGAGTTGCTTCATCGCTTTCCTGCCACGCTGCGCCTGGCCGCCACGGCCATGAGCATCGCCATCGCCCTCGGGTTGCTGGCGGGAATCATCGGGGCCCTCTATCCGGGATCGTGGGTCGACCGCGTCACTACCCTCGCGGCGTACGCCGGGATCTCGTTTCCAGTCTACTGGGTCGGCCTGCTGCTCATCCTCCTCTTCGGCGTGACGCTGCGCTGGTTGCCGCCTTCGGGATATGGCGGAACCCTCTTCCTCATCCTTCCCGCCGCGACGCTCGGGATGCGCTCGATCGCGATGCTGGCACGAATGACCCGCTCGTCCATGCAGGAGGCGCTCCGCAGCGATCCGGTGCGTACGGCGCGCAGCAAGGGGCTCGGCGAACCGACGGTCGTGCTCCGGCACGCTTTGCGCAACGCGCTGCTCCCCATCATCACCGTGATCGGGCTCGACTTTGGCGCCTATCTTACCGGTTCGATCCTGACCGAGACGATTTTTTCCTGGCCCGGCGTGGGTCGCTACGTGCTGACCGCGATCGACAAGCGCGACTTGCCGGCCATCCAGGGCAGCATCCTCTTTCTCTCGCTCGTGTTCGTGCTGGCGAACCTTGTCACCGATCTGTGCTACGCCGCAGCAGATCCTCGAGTCGCTTATGACTAGCGCATCAATGATGACCGCCGGGCTCGCGGCCTGCCTCGTAAGTGCTGGGTCCGCGCAAACCCTCACGCAGCGACTCGACCAGCGTCTCGACGCCGCCGGAAACGAGCACCTCCTCTGGGGCGTCGCGGTAACCGACCTTCAGGGCCAGCTGCTCTATGGCCGCAACGCCGATCGACTCTTCGTGCCGGCCAGCAACACCAAGTTGGTGGTCAGCATCGTCGCCAATGCCATGCTCGGTCCGCAATTCACCACCACGACGTCGGCCTACGGCACCGGTCCCGTTACCGGTGGTGTGCTACAAGGCGACCTCGTGCTCTACGGACGTGGCGATCCAACCTTTTCCAACCGCTGCTACAACGCCGATACCACGGCAGCGAATGTCTGCGACCGCAATCCTGCCGACAAGTTCCGCGACCTTGCCCAGCAGCTCCGCGGCCGCGGAATTCGCACCGTCGCGGGCGACCTCGTCGGCGATGGATCGTATTTCGAAGCCGAAGTGATTCATCCGGGCTGGGAGAGCTACGATCTCGCGTGGTGGTACGCTGCACCCGTCTCGGGGCTCGGCTTCAACGACAACTCCGTCGACTTCCGTGAAGTGGCCGGCGATACCGTCGGCGCCACTCCGCAGTTGACGATGACACCGGCGCTCGGCGCCTACGCGCTCGACAACCGCGCCGTGGTCGGCGCGCGGGATTCCCGGCGCACGTTCGACATCTTCCGCGCCTCCGACGGGCTGGGCTACCTCGCCAGCGGATCGTTGCCTGCCGGGATGAAGCCGCGTGATGAGTCTGCGGCGGTGCTCGACCCCAACCGCTACGCTGCGCTCGCCTTCCGCCACGAGCTCGCCGCCGCGGGCATCCGTGTCCTCGGCGACACCCGTTCGACAGTCGACTCCTTTACCTACCGGGCGTCGCGCGTCACACCGGCGCTGGCCGCGGTGCATTCGCGCCCGCTTCGCGACTGGCTCTATCCCATCCTGAGTCCGTCACAGAACTGGTTCGCCGAGATGACGCTGAAGCAGCTCGGCAAGCGCTTCGGGGGTAGCGGGTCCTGGGACGCGGGCCTCGCCGTGGAGCGGCGTTTCCTGATCGACTCGGTGCGCATCGACTCGCTGGAGTTCTCGCTGCAGGACGGTTCGGGCCTGTCGTGGAACAACTTCGTGACGCCGCACGCATTCACGAAGTTGCTCGCGTGGGCACATCGTCAACCGAACTTCGCGGTGATTGACGCTGGCCTGCCGCAGAGCGGGAAGCCCGGCACGCTCAAGGACCGCTTCGCCGGAACACCCGCTGCGACGGCCGTCCATGCCAAGACCGGCTCGATCAGCGGCGTCAATGCGCTCAGCGGATTCGTGCAGCGCACCGATGGTAGCGTCATCGTATTTTCGGTGATGGCCAATCATCACACACTGGGCGGTACGCGCATGATCGCGGCGATCGACAGCGTGGTCGTCGAACTGGTCAAGCCGTGAGCAATGCGACGGCGCTGCGCGTCGCGATCGTCGGTTCGGGACCTGCCGGCTTCTACGCTGCCGAAGCGCTTCAGAAGAGCACACCGGGAGTCCGGATCGACATGTTCGAGCGGCTGCCGACCCCCTTCGGGCTGGTCCGCGGTGGGGTCGCCCCCGATCACCCCAAGATCAAGTCGGTGACCCGCGTCTTCGAGCGCATCGCATCACAGCCCGGCTTCCGCTTTCTCGGCAACGTCACGATCGGTCGCGACGTCAGCATCGACGAACTGCGCTCTTTCTACGATGCGGTGGTCTACGCCGTCGGCGCGGAAACCGATCGCCCCCTTGGTATTCCCGGCGAAGACCTCCCGGGCAGTCACGCCGCCACCGAGCTGGTCGCCTGGTACAACGGCCACCCCGAGTACGCGGGCAGGTCGTTCGACCT
>JBEPVV010000048.1:0-8646 GCA_041690795.1 Gemmatimonadota bacterium
GGTGAATCCCGGTGGCAGGGCAGTGAGCGCCGGGGCGATCGTGGCCGGTGGCTGCTCCTTCACGTAGTAGAACGTCGTCACGTGGATCCCCTTCCGTCGCAGGGACTGCCGCACCACTACGCGCACGCCACGCGTCCGCATCGCGTGGAGGATGCGCTGCATGCGCGACGACGGATACGGCACGGCGGTCACGCGATCCCCAGCAACGCCCGTGTCTCGCCATGCGAATGCGGCGTCCGGCCGACGGCGGCGGCGATGCCGACGATCCGCTCCACCAGCTGCAGATTGGTGGCCAGTTGTGTCCGGTCAGCATCGAAATAGATGTTGTCCTCGAGCCCGATGCGCACGCCGCCGCCATCGACGATGCTGATCGCATTCATCTTCAACTGATAGTCGCCGATGCCACCGACCGACCAGACCGAATCGTCCGGTAGTTCCTTGATCATCAGACCCAGGCTGAGCAGATTCGCCTGCGCGCAGGCGATGTTGCCAAGGATGAGGTTGAAGTAGTACGGCGGCGTGATCAATCCCTTGCTGATCAGGTAGTGCGCGTAGTTGATCATCCCCAGGTCGAAGACCTCGAGTTCAGGCTTGATGCCGTTGTCCTGCATCTTCTTCGCGAGCGACTTGATCATGTCGGGCGCGTTCATGCTGGCCTGCGTGTTGAAATTCAGCGAGCTCAGCGTGAGGCTGCCCATGTCGGGCTTGAGGTCACCGGTCAGGTCGAGGCACTCCGAACGCTCCTGGAAGCCGGGAAAGTCGCGACCGCTGGTCGACAGGCAGATGACCAGCGCCGGATGGCGTGACCGCACGCCGCTCACGATCTCGGCGTAGATCTCCTTCTTGTACGTCGGCTTGCCGCTGTCGACGTCGCGCGCATGCAGATGGACCATGTTCGCCCCCAATTTCACCGCCTCATCCACTTGCGTGACGATCTCCGCTGGCTGAATCGGCACGTGGGGTGTCATCGCCTTGGTGGGGATCATGCCGGTGGGCGTGAAATTGAGGATGAACTTCTGGGGCATTCCTGCTCCGAGGGGTAGTGGCAGCGCCCAATCTGCGTGGCGCTGATGCGGTCCATTCTACCTGCGGTGGGATCGAACGGCTTGCGGCAGAAAGATAGCGTCAGGGACGAAAACAACTGGGCATCGGCGGCACAAACGCGTGCATCGGCGCGCCCTGCTTCACAGCGCTGCCTTTTCGAAGGCGGTCCATTCCGGCGAAGCGGCGCGACGCTTGGCCAGGATGTCCGCACCGCCGACTTCGTGGAGCAGGCGGATGAAGGGGCCGCGCGTCAGACCGTGGCCTGCCGGGAGCTGGATCAGTTTTTCGCACCAGGCGGCGTTCACTTCGAGCACGACCGGACCTTCCGCAGTGATGGCGATGTCCCAGCCCAGTGCGCGCAGTGGACTCAGCGCGGGCGCAGCGTCGAGGGCCGCGGACTGCACGCGGTTCCAGTGCGGAAGCTGCAGTCCGGTGATGGGGATGCCGCTTTGCGGGTGCCTGTCGAAAATCGATACTCCGCTGCCGTCCGTCGCCGATCCAATGATTCCCGTTTCGATGTCGACCGCAGCCACAAGGTTGCCCTGCGCGAGGTTGTCGACACCGGAATTGCCGATCGGAAGCTTGAGGCTTGCGGCGTGGACCGTCACGCCGCCGTCGACCAGCAGGGTGAGCAGTCTCACCGTGGGCGTCGTCCCCGGGCGAAAGCCGAAGAGTGCGGGATGCGGCCGCACCCATCGTTCGATCCGCCATCCCACTGCCTGCTTTTTCATGAGCCTGGACCACACTTCGGGCACGCCGAGGTGTTGACCTGACAGCAATGTGACCCCGCTGCTCGTCGCCGCGGTGACAATCATGATGCCCTGACCCTGCATCCCGCGCTCTGGCTTGAACACCACCGCCTCGCCGCGCAGCGAGCCGAGCAGCGCGGCGAGGGTTCGGATGTCATGGGCCGTGGTCACGCCGGTGTCAGCGGCAGGTGTGGGCGACACACGTCCAGCGAGCTCCGGTACCTGCAGCCCGGCGTCGGCGAGTGCCGCCACCATTTCCGACTTGGTACGGCGAAGGTGATTAGACCCGCGCGGATTGGTGGCATTCTCCGTGAGCCGGCGTTCTCGCTCGCTCGTATAGGTGAGCCGCTCTGCTCCATCGAGTTCCGGTCGCCACAGCCGGTACTTGAAGTACTCCGCCCGCCCGATACCGCTCGTCCGCCGGAGCGACATCAGGTCGCGCAACTGGCGCTCGATCGATACACCGCTTTTTCGCTTGACGCCGCTCAGCTGCGCGACGCTCCGGCTCAGGGTGACGAACGGGTTGATCAATCCCGCCTCCGTCCGTCGCGGAGCTCCGCGTCACGGCCCGCCTGCGCCGCGCGCAGCAGATACCACACCGGCACTCCGGAGAGGAGGATCGCGGAGCCGATTATCGCTTTCTTCGGATCGGCCACGGCAGCGTTCACCAGCATGGCAATCGCACTGCCGATGAAGAAGATCGGCACGACCGGATATCCTGGAACCTTGAACGCGCGGGGTGCATCAGGGCGCAGTCGCCGCAGCCGGAAGAGCGCCACCCCGCAGAGGATGTAGAATGGCCATGCGCCGAGGATATACGTGTTGGCGAGCTGCTCGAACGAACGGAGCCAGAGCAGAATGATGCTCATCACGGCCGTGAAGATGACAGCGATGTATGGTGTCTCGAACGAGCGATGCACGGCACCGAGACGCGCGAGCAATGGAATGTCCTGCCCGATGGCGAAGGGCAACCTCGGCCCGGTGAGCGACACCGCGTTGAGGGAGCCCAGGGTCGCGACAACCACGACAATGGCGGCCAGCCGACGACCCATGTCACCGTACATGCTACCGGCGGCGTCGGAGGCGACAGCCTTTGAAGCGGCGATCGCCGCCATCGGCAGCGCATGGAGGAAGGCAAAGTTCACGAGCACGAACAGCACCATCACGAAGGTCACGCCACCGGCGAGCACCAGCGGCATCGTGCGCTCGGCACGCTTCACTTCGCCGGTGATGTAGAGGCTCGACCCCCACCCGGAATACGTCCACATTACCGCGACGAGAGCGAGTCCGAAGCCCGACGCCGTCGCCGCGCCGCCGACATTCGGGGTGATCAATGTCGCTGCGGGAGCGGGGGTCGCCAGGATCAGAATGGCAATTCCGGCAAGCGCCATCACCTTGATCGCGCTGGTCGCTGTCGTGATCGCGGCACTCAATCGGACTGACCTGTAGTTGACGAGTGTCAGCGCCACGATGATGATCACGGCGAGTTCGCGGTCGCGCCCCGCCATACCGGGAACAAGCGGCGCCAGGTAGGCGCCGAGCACCAGGGCGACCGCACCATGCCCAACGGGTCGCAAGAGCACGATGTTGGACCACGCATACACGAATGCCACCAGCGGGCTGACGCCCTCGCGGAGGTAGATGTACCTGCCTCCGGTGATGGGGAGCAGCGATGCGAGTTCGCCGAACACCATCGCCCCCGAAAGCGCGAGCAGCCCGCCGGCGACCCAGACCAGCATGAAGAGGCCGGGTGTCGGCAGGTAACCGGCCACCGTCGCCGGGGTCCGGAAGATGCCGCTCCCTACCATGATTCCGATCAACGTGCCCATGGCAGCGACGGCGCCGAGTCGCCGGGGAAGCAGCTGCGGCATCAACGGAGCCCGATCGCGCGGGCCAGTCGTCCCGCAGCGCTGCGAAGGTCGTATCGCCGAATTGCATGAGCGGCGGCGCGCGCGACATCCCCGCGTCCATACTGCGTGGCCAGTTCAGCCGTCCGCTGCATCGCCTCGCGGTCGAGCGGGTTGCGGAGCCGCAACGTTGCGAGCGCCTTCGGGCTCCAGGTGTCCTGGGGGAAGGTTGTCGCGCGATCGCGGGCCCGCAGCAATTCGAGGGCGGTCAGCGTGCGCAGGCACTTTTCACATTGACCGCAGTTCGACGCCGACTGTCCCATCCAGCAGACATGGAGATTCTGGAGGGCGAGATCGGATGTGAGCAGCGCCTCGACCTTTCCCACGCGACGTGCGAGCGCGCCGTCATCGCGGATTTCGGTCCGCGACGTCGACAGCAGCGGATCGGTCAGTGGATGCGTTCCCCAGGGTGAACGCGAATGAAATCCGACGCTCGACGGGATCAGCACTCGTCGATAACGGCGTTCCAGCGCCAGGCCGACCGCTGCCAGCGCAGGTCCCTGGGCGATGCGACCCCAGTTGGCAACGCTCCATCCCGACTCACGAAGGTTGGTGGCGATCGTGACCGGCGTTTTATGGGCTGCCTCTGCAACCGTGACAATGTTCCGGTGCAGGGCCTCGAACGCGTCACCGTTGCTGAGCGGGATGTCGAAGCCCCACACCGTCAGCAGGTCGTCGATGACGAGCTTGTCGTGCGCGCTGCCACCAGGTTCGTGCCGCAACAGCGTGTAGAAAGAATCGACTCCGGCGCTGAAAAGCGTTGCCGTCCGCGCCGCCTGGTCGGGCCTGCTGCTGGGTGTCACATCGCACGTGATGCGGATCGGCCTATACTTGCCGGGGAACCATCCGCTCCAGACTCCCATCAGCGCTTCGACGCCTTCGCGCAACTTCGCGTCGACCGGCAATGAAATCTCGAGCGATTCGCCCAGTGTCACCGCGACCGGAAGGAGGGCCGTGATCCACGGATTTCCGGTGGTGCTCAGTCCGGACGCGAAGCGTTCTTCGACGTCGAACCAGATCTGCTCGACAGGACGCCCCGGCGTGGCGTAAGCCAGCTCGCCACTGAGGCGAACCCGCTCCGCTCCAAACGGCGACGCACCGAGTTCAACCTGGGCGAGCTTCATGAATCCCCTGCATCGGTGCGGTTGGCCCGCGACGGGCGGCGTGCAGGTGCGGCGGGGAATGGCGCGATGCGAGGAGCTTGCCGCAGGGCCGCGACGCTGTCAAGTGCAGTCGCGTGCGTCGAACGCGGCGACCGTCGTCTCACCATGCGCATTTCGACCCGAACCTTTGAGGAGGTTCCCATGGATGCCAGCACACCCGAGAACGAACTGCTCTCCCGCGAGTGAAGCTTCTGGAACGCGATGATGAAAAGGGATGGCGGGGCTGCCGCGTGAATGACCGATGACGGGTGCATCATCGTCGGCGCGCAGGGAGTCTCTGCCATCGACGCGAAGACGATGGAGTGAACTACGTTTCCCTCGATGAAAATCTGGATCGATGCCGATGCAACGCCGCGTGAGGTCAAGGAAGTTGTCTTTCGCGCCGCGAAGCGTCTCGGCATACCGACGATCCTGGTCGCCAATCAATTCCTGCAGGCGCCGATCAACAACCCGATGGTCACCACCGTTCGCGTTGACCGTGGCGCCGATGCCGCCGATGCCCATATCGGCGACGCGGCGGCGTCGGGAGACCTGGTGGTCACGCAGGATATTCCGCTTGCGTCGATCCTCGTCGCCAGAGGAATCGTCGTGCTTGATCCGCGGGGCGATGAGCATACTGCAGAGACCATCGGCGAGCGTCTGTCGATCCGCAACTTCATGGAGCAGGCACGGATCTCGGGAATGATCACGGGCGGGCCGCCGCCATTCGACGCCCGGGCAAGGCAGGCCTTCGCCGGAGCGCTGGATCGGGCGCTCACCAGGCTGCGGCGCCCAGCGTGAGTTTTCGTCTCCAGTCCGACCCCGATTCTCGGCGGCCGACCGTCAGTCCGGCTCGCGGCGCGGGCTCTGCAGGCTTACCCATCCACATTCGCTGATCACGTTCATGTAGCGCTGAAATCCGGCTGGGCCGATGATGAAGGGATTGGTGACGCGCGACTTTGCCCGGCGAAGGCTGTCCATCCGCACGACGGCGTTGTCGACGAACGGATAACCGTTGAGCTCGACATCGGCGTGCGCGGCGGCACCGGCAGCCGCAATGTGTTCGGCCGACGCGATGTAAGCCTTCTTCATCGCGTCCGCGACCGGGATCGCCGTCCCGCCCAGCAATACTGCCACATGCGGCTCGCCGTGATCAGTCACCGGGATGATCACCGACAACGTGCCGGCGGTGTGGCCCGGCGTCAGCAGCACCGTCACGCTTTCGTCGCCGAGGGTGAAGGTCTCGCCGTCGACGGCGACCTGATCGCGGAGGGGAATGCTGTCGACTGGGCCGGCTTCACGGTTGCCGCCGCGATTCCCCGCCTCACCGCCAGCGCGTCCCATACCGCCGCCCCCTCCGCCGCCCCGCCCGCCACCCATGCCGCCGCGTCCACCGAATCCGCCGCGACCGCCGCCCATCCCGCCTCCGCTGCTGCCGCCTCGCCTGGCACCGGACAGCGTGTCGCCGCGCGGGGTACCGCGCGCGATGCGAGCCGGTGCGCGCTCCGCCGCGTCCCAGTCGGCAGCCGACATGATCACCTGCGCGGCGTACCTGTTCTGGAAGTAGCGTGCGCCGCCGTAGGCCTCTCCTTCGGCCTGGGTCACGATCACGTACTTCACCTGCGATGGATCGAGCCCGAGCTTCTTCAGCCCGGGCACGATTTCCGACTCCGCCGATCTGGTGTGCATCGCGTTGATCAGGATGATCCCGTTCGACGTCTTGACCGCCCAGGCCCCGAGCGTCTTCGTTCCGATGTAATACAGATTATCGAAGACCTGCGTGGGAGGGATGCGATCATCCTTGCTGCTGATCCGGTAGGGATCCTCGGGACCGAGCTCCTGGCACTGCACCTCCTCGGTCGGCAGGAAGTCCGAGCCGGCGAACGAACGCGCCTTGGCGAGGTGCGCCCGCGCTTCGTCAATGTTGGTCTGGGCAGTGAGCGGTGCTGCCATCGAAATCAGGAGCACTACGGAGGCGAAACGCGCGAAGCGACAGGTCATGGCAGCTCGCAGTCTTCGACAGAAGAGAATCGGGGTGAATCGAACGTTGATGTGTGCACGATGTACGCCTGTCCGTCGGCGAATGTTGAAATGGCCCGCGTCCGCTGGCACCCTTGCCGTGCTGCGCGCGCCCGACAAAGTTGTCTTGTGGCCGTGACCTTCGCCCAGGTCGCCGGTCGAGTACGGCTGGCGAATGATGGCGCCGCCGAAGCTGCTCCATCCACCTGAACCCAGGCCCGCGAAATCCGCGCGCCGCAAAGGAACCCGGCGCACATGATCGCCGCTCAGCAGTCTCTCGTCCGCCTGCAGGAAGGCAATCGACGCTTCGTCGCGGGCACGTCCAGCCGTACTGGCATGAACAATGAAGCGCTTCGTGCCGAGCTGGTTGGCGGGCAGGAACCATTCGCCATCGTCCTCGGCTGCTCCGACTCGCGCGTTCCCGCCGAAATCATCTTCGATCAGGGGCTCGGTGACCTCTTCGTCATCCGCGTGGCGGGAAACATCGTCGCGGCGTCGCAGATCGGCAGCGTGGAGTTCGCCGCGGCTCGCGCCGGCGCACGACTGGTGGTGGTGCTGGGGCACACCCAGTGCGGCGCCATCCTGGCGACGCTCGAAGAGCTGCAGCGCCCCACGGAAAACCAGTCGCGCAACCTGCGGTCGATCGTCGATCGTGTGCGGCCCTCGGTCGAGACACTGCTGGCGACCGATCTGCGACACGATCCAGCCGAATTGGTGCGCCAGGCGGTGCGGGCCAATGTGCGCGCGTCGGCGAATCATCTCCGGCACGGCTCCGATGTGCTCGAACAGCTTATTCAGCAGGATGGACTGTGGGTCGTGGGTGCGGTGTACTCGCTTGAAACCGGCGTGGTCGAATTCTTCGACGTGATGTCGGCGCCGGGCTGAAGCGGCGCCGGCCGTTGGGGCGGCGTCGCGTCCGCGTCAGGGGCAGGTCATCTTTCCGTCGAGTGCCGGCGTGGTCGCATCGGTGCCCGCTTCGACGCTGCAGCTAGAGGTGCCGTTGGAGATGCTGCTGTTTGTTGCGTGGACCGTATAGCCGTTGTCGGTCGCGGTTACGGTGATCGAGTTGCCGTTGGAGATGTTGTACGCATTGGCAATCGACAGGTCGGTGTCAGTGCCGTACACCCCGTGATCGGCGAAATACGCCTCCTCGGCCGACTCGATGTTGCGGACATCGCTCTTTACCGCGGCCAGCTGACTCCGCGAACGCATCGCACCGAGCCGGGGCAGCGCGAGCGTCGCCAGGATGCCGATAATGGTGACGACCACGAGCATTTCGACGAAGGTGAAGCCGTCAGACTTGCGCTGCATGTGAAGTCCTGAAGGAGTGCGTACGATTAGGTGATGAGGCGAGTGATTCCACGGCTCCAGCTAGCGCAACCGGGATGCCATCGCAATCCAGCGCGGTAACTTGTTACTGGACAACTGTTTAGCGCCGCGGGAGCGAAGGTGTGGCATGGCCGCATGAGGCGGGACCGCTGTCGAGTGCTGCGAGGGAACGACACCAGCTCCTCGCCGCTGATCGCAATGAATCATCTGGCGGACCGACAACCCGGAGGTGTTTGATGGATCGCGATCCCAGGGGGTTTTCTCGGCGGGAGTTCGTCGGTGCCGGAATCGCCGCCGCGTCGCTCGGCTTGACACCCGCCGCGCCGAGTCGCCCGGCCGCACGCGTGCTCGCCGATTTCGAGCTCGACGAAATCACCATCGACGAACTCCAGGCCCGGATGCAGAAGGGTTCGGCCACCGCCGCCTCGATCGCGCAGCAGTATCTGGCGCGCATCG
>JBEPVV010000049.1:0-8561 GCA_041690795.1 Gemmatimonadota bacterium
CCGGGACGCCGTATTTCCCCGCCAGCGCGAGCACGGCATCGAGCGTGGCGCGCGAAAGGCAACGCGGAATGAGGAGCAGCAGTTCGCCAGTGGCGACCTTGCTCACCCGGCGCAGCGCGAGGGCATTGTAGACCTTCACCGATGCGTTCTCGACCCGGTCACGCTGATGGAAGCGCGCCGATACCCGCGAAGTCAGGCGCATCAACGGGAGTAGCGCCCCGCTCTCGGCCAGCTTGCCCGGCAGGAGATTCACCCCGCCGACAACGCTGAGCACCAGCAGGGCGAGCCAGAGCATCGACAGCACAACGCCGGCGACGATGATGGTGGCGATGATGCCCGGCAGCGCGGGAAGGAGCGCCGCCAGCCGGGGCGCCAGCAGAAAGAGCGCGAGGGAGACGGCGCCCAGTGCAACCACCATCGTGGCCACGGCCCACGCCAGGAAGAGCGCGGCGGGGGCGTCGAAGTTGCCGTGCATCGGCAGCGGCTTGCCGTCCCACTCGTCCCATTCGTGGCCGAGGCGGCGGTCGACATCGATGTGGATCAGTTCAGCGCGTGGTGCAGACATGGAGCATGCAACTTAGCGGCATTTCGGCGACCCATGGCATCTTTGTGCCATGGGGCTGATCAGCATCGACCCGGTGCTCCGGGCACGTTATGCGCAAGGCGCCGGGATCTACCGCCGCATTCCGGCGGCAGTTGCCCGGCCGCAGTCGATTAATGAGCTCCGCGCGGCGATCGACGCGGCGCGCGCATCGGGCCTCAGCGTGATTCCGCGCGCTGCCGGGAGTGCCATGCCGGGCAACAACGTCGGCGATGGCATGATCGTCGACCTCACCCGCTACGACCTCGATCATCGCCTCATCGAACCGGATGTGCGGCAGGCACATGTCACGCCGGCGCTCACCCTCGTCGAACTCAATGCGGAGGCAAGCCCCTACCGGCTCCGACTCCCGACCGACCCCTCCAGCGGCGCGTGGGCGACGCTGGGCGGAATGGTGTCGACCAACGCCGCCGGCCCGCGCAGTGTGCGCGACGGCAGCATCCGGCCCTGGGTGCGCGGCATCGCCATGCACACCGCTGACGGATATCTCGATCTCGAACGCGGGCGAGAGCCCGACCGCAAACACCCGGCGATGGTCCGATGGCATGACACGGTGGTTCCGCTACTGCAGCGGCACGCGAGCGTCATTCGCGACCGCTACCCCAAGGTGCGGAAGAACAGCGCTGGCTATGCGCTCGATTGCTATCTCGAAAGCGGCGACATGGTCGACATTATTGTCGGCTCCGAAGGTACGCTGGGCATCATCACGGATGTCGGCCTCCGGCTGCAGCCGATACCTGCGCATCGCGCATCCCTCCGAGTGGCAGTGCGTTCGCGCGCCGATCTCGGCGCCACCATCGAAGCAATCCGCCTCCATGACCCTGCCACCCTCGAATTTCTCGATGCCTCATTTCTCCGGCTCATCGCCGATCGTCCGCTGACGCCGGAGAATCCCGGGCTGCTTTCGGCCGCGGCTGGATTGCTGCTGGCTGATTTCGAGGGCGCTGACAAGGCCGAAATGATGGATCGCGCCGTGGCCGCCGCGCGGGCCGTCCAGCGGACGGCGCTCGATACCCGGGTTGCCCTCGACGCCGAGGAGATCGAACGGCTCTGGGCCGTGCGGCACGGCGCATCGCCGATTCTCGCCGGTCTCACCGACGGGCGGCGCTCGCTGCAAGTGATCGAGGATGGCTGCGTGCCCGTTTCGCAGCTGGGTGCATACATCGAAGCGGTCGAGGCGGCGGCAGCGTCGCAGCGCATCGACGCCGTGATCTTCGGCCACGCCGGCGACGGGCACGTGCACGTCAACCTGCTCCCCAACCTCCGGGAGAGCGACTGGAAGTCGCGCGTCCGCTCGGTGTTCGACTGCGTCAGCAGCGCGGTGATCCGCCTCGGCGGCACGCCATCGGGAGAGCATGGCGCCGGACGCCTCCGCGCCGGCGTGCTGGAGCAGCTCTACGGTCCCGACGTGATGCAATGCCTGCGCGCCGTGAAGGATGCCTTCGATCCCGGCGGCCTCTTCAATCCCGGCGTGATCCTGAGCGACGGCAGCGATCCGCTTTCCATGCTCAAGGTGGGTGCCGACGCGGTCGCGCTTCCGGACGGCATCGACGAATACCTGCTGCAGATCGAGAGCGGGGCGCGTTGGGCGGAGAGCCGCTGGGACGGACCGGGGACGGGGTAGCGGTCGCGATTACTTTGGTCGGATGCGCCTCTATCGCGAACCGATCGTCACCGTCATCGGCCGTCCGCAGTTCATCGAGCCCGAGCAGCTACAGGTGCAGTGGCGTGAACCAGGCACCGATGGCGAGCGCCTGGCAGAATTCGCCGGCCGCCTCTGCTACATGAGCCAGCGCAACCCCGCCAATCGGACCACGGCCGAGTACCTCAGCAACATTCTCAAGCAAGGTCACGGGTCGGTCTTCGAGCATGCGGTCTACGTGCTGCTGATCGAGGGCGTGTCGCGTTCGCTGACCCACGAGCTGGTGCGCCATCGCGCCGGTTTCGGTTATTCGCAGCTCTCGCAGCGCTATGTCGATGAGTCCGACGCCGCGTTCGTGATGCCGCCCGCGATTCAGGGCGATGACGCCGCCGAAGCCGCGTGGCTGGCGCAGATGGAAGCGGCGCAGGCGAGTTACGTATCCGCCGTTGACGCGTTGATGCTGCGTTATCAGTGGATCGAGGACAAGGTGCATCGCCGCAAGCTGGCGCGCGAGGCGGCGCGCTCGGTACTTCCCAATGGCACCGAAACGAAGATCGTGGTGAGCGGTAATATCCGCGCGTGGCGCACGATGCTCGAACTGCGGCTGGGTGAAGGTGCGGAGCGCGAGATCCGCCGCCTGGCGGTGCGCGTGCTGGGGACGTTGCGGGTCGACGCCCCGCGCTTCCTGGCGGACTTCGAGCTGTACCCGGCGGCCGACGGCGAGGAAGCCGGGCGCGTCGCCTATCACAAGATCTGAACCGGCGAGGGGCTCGCGATCAACATCGACCGCTGCGTCTGCAAGCAGGTTCTCTTTGCCGAGCTGCTGCCCCGAGCGCGCGCCCACGGCTGGACGGTTGGTGAACTGACCGTTGCGACCGGCTGCGGCGGACAGTGCGGGCTCTGCCTCCCTTATCTTCACGTCATGCTTCGCGATGGCATCACCGCGTTCCATTCCATCATCCAGGCCGACCCCGCCGAGCCCTTGCCATGAAGCCTGGCGTGCTGGTGTCGTCGGCGCTGGTGCTCTTCTGGGTGTCGATCGTGCTGATCGTCATCGGGCATCGCGACCTCGGCCTGCTCACCGCCGGCGTATCGAGCGGGCTCACGTTGCTGATCCTCCGCCAGGGCCGCGACATCGCTCGCAAGCAGCAGGATTCGCTGGAGCAGGCGCTGGTGGCATCGGGGCGGCGCAATCGCGAGCTCGATCGCCTCGGTGACCTGTCGTCGGCACTGCTGGGCGGCAATGACCTGCCCACTCTCAATCGCCAGGTGGCGCAGACCGCCGCCGAGCTGCTCGAGGCGGAGGGCGGCGCCATCATGCTGATGGTCGAAGAGGGGCGTTTCGTGCGAGTCGTGGCGGGTTCGGGGCCGCTGCTCGCCGCAGTTGGCGCGCTGGTGCCTGTCGAACGATCGCTGGTTGGCCACGTCGTGCTCAACGACGAAGCGGTGCTGGTCGAGAACATGGAAGCAGATCCGCGCAATCATCCGCATGAGCAGCTCGCCAACCGGCTCAAGAGTGCCGCGATGGTGCCGCTGCGCTCGGCGGGACTCGTCGTCGGTGCCGTCTGCGCGTACAACCGCACCGATGGTGAACCGTTCAACGAGCACGACCGCCAACTGCTGCAGGCACTCGGCGACCAGGTGGTCCTGGGCCTCGATCGGACCTCGGCGCTGGAGGAGCTGCGTCGCAACGAACGGATGCTTGCGACCAAGAACAAGGAGCTTCAGCGCGTGACGCAGCTGAAGAGTGAATTTCTCGCCAATATGTCACACGAGTTGCGCACGCCGCTCAACGCCGTGATCGGCTTTTCGGACCTGCTGCTCACCGAAGGACTCGGGCCGCTCGAATCGCAGCAGCGGGAGTTTCTCGAGGCGATCCTCCGCAATGGCCAGCACCTGCTCGGACTGATCAACTCAGTGCTCGACCTGTCGAAAATCGAAGCAGGGCGGATGGTGCTCTCGCTGACGCCATGTGACGTGCGCGAGGCAATCACCGCTGCGGTCACCGACACGATCTCGCTGCGCGCGGCCAAGAACCAGACCTGCGCGGTCGATCTTGGCGACGAGGGCTCGCTGGAGGTGCTGGCCGACGGCACACGCATCCGGCAGGTGCTGTTCAACCTGCTCTCGAATGCGTCGAAGTTCACCAACGAAGACGGCAAGATTACGGTCTCCGCGGTTCGCACGATCGCGCCGATGCCGACGACGACGCAGACGATCAACGGCGACCCCGCCCGACTCGCTGCGCGCGATGTGGTGTGGGTTTCGGTCTCCGATTCGGGGATCGGTATCCGGACGGACGACATGTCGCGACTCTTCCAGGAATTCTCGCAGGTGGATTCGTCGTCATCGCGCGCTGCGCAAGGCACCGGCCTCGGCTTGGCGCTGTCCAAACGTTTTGTCGACCTGCATGGCGGACAGATCGGCGTCGAGTCAATTCAGGGAAAGGGAAGTACGTTCTGGTTCCTGCTGCCGGTCGACGGTCCGCCGAAGGGAGATGCGCGGCGGGAGGCCTGAGTTCGCCTCAGCTCCACACGCCGGCAAGTTCAGCGCGCGCTTCCCATGCCGCCACGCGCGGCGCCAGGATCTGCGAAGCCAGGCGCGCCACCGATTCGTCCTCGGCGCTGAACCAGTCGGGTGTTTCACTGGCCAGGCATAACCAGCCCACGAATTCACCGGCGACCTCGAGTCGCGCGCCCAGCACCGAGCGAACCCGGTCGGCGCTGCGGCGATCCGCCGATGCCGGCCACACCTGCGATCCGTCGCGGACATCGCCCACCCGGACGATCTCGCGGCCGCCGAAATGGTGGACCATGCTGTCGATGGCGTCGGCGGAATCGGTATCGAGTTGCCAGCGCGCCGTGGTGGTGCGATCGAGTCCGAGGAGCGTCCAGCAGTCGGGGGCCGGGGCGGCGGCGATCAACTCGAGGAAGTCGTGCGGCAACTGGTTGGCCAGCGCATCCGAGCAGAGCTGCACCAGTTCGCTGCCGTCCCTGCCGCGCGCCATTGCTTCCAGCAGGCCCTCGGTGACACGGGTCACGATGGTGTTGTGTTCCTCACCGGCCGGGGCCGGAATGACCCATGGCTGTGCCGCCAGGCGCCGGCAACTGGTTGCTAGCTGCGCCGCTGCGCGGTGGAGGATGCGCTGGTGTGACAGGCGGTACGCATCCGCCTCGAACGATCCCACCAGGAGCAGACCCACATCCTGCACCTCTGAGCGGATCGGAATGGCCATCACGGACTGATAGCCACCTCGCGCGATGCGATCCTCCAGCGCAAAGAGGCCTTCCTGGGTGACCAGCGGTTCGGCCGGCGGCGGCTCGATGTCGTCATCGGCGAGGGCAGCGGGGCCGACGAGGACAGAACCGCCGCGAGAGGGGTACAGCCAGCAGGCGAGCAGGTCGAGCGGCATGGCGCTCCCCACCGCACCCCGAAGCGCCTCGTGCCAGGTGCGGAGCTCTCCCAGGCTCGGTCGCCGCCCCGGCCAAGCCAGCACGGGGACGAAAACTTCGGTTTGGGAGATCGTTTCGGGGTCCATGAGGACGCTCAAGTTTGCATGGGCTGTGCCAGAGGCGAAGGCAAGCGAGCCACTGGACCACCGTGACCGAAGCTGCTAGTATACCCCGTACCCCTATCTGGAGACCGTCATGCAACGCGTCGTACTGCACATCGAAGGGATGAGCTGCAGCCATTGCCTCAACGCCGTGAACGGCGCGCTGAGCGGGGTCCCGGGGGTAGAGGTCCGGAGCGTCCAGATCGGGCGGGCGGAGGTCGACGTACCAGCCGGGATCACGGCGAGCGCCGTAGCCGCGGCCGTGACTGAGGCGGGTTACCGCGCGACGGCCGGGGGCGCGGAGTAGGAAGTCCCGTGGCTGACGTCACCATTCCAGTGGGCGGGATGACCTGCGCCGCCTGCCAGTCCCGGGTGCAGCGGACGCTCGAGCGCGAGCCGGGAGTGCGCAGCGCGTCGGTCAACCTGATGATGGCCAACGCTGCCATCGCGTTCGACCCGGCACTCACCAGCAGCGAGCGGCTGGTGGATGCGATTCGGGCTACCGGGTACGCAGCCGATCTTCCCGATGATTCCGCGTCGGCGCTGGACGCGCAGACCGCGCGCGATGCCCGGCAGGAGACCGAGTTCGCCACGCTCCGCCGTAAGGCGATGGTCGCCCTTGTTGCGGGCGTGATCGCGATGGTCGCCTCGGTGCCGCTGATGTCCGCTCCGGGTGCGGCCGGCGGCGACCGCATGATGGCGTGGGCCGACCGGCTGATGACGCAGCCGCTGCAACGGATCCTGCCCGGGCTGTTCGCGCTCTCCCGTCCCGTGCTCGCGGGATCGCTGCTGGCACTGACGCTGGTGGTGATGGCATGGGCTGGGCGTCACTTCTACCTGCGCGCGTGGCAGGCATTGCGGCACGGTGGTGCCGACATGAACACGCTGATCGCCGTTGGCACGAGCGCCGCGTTCGGCTATTCGCTTGTCGCCACGGTCACGCCCTCGCTCTTCACGTCGCATGGCATCGCAGCCGACGTGTACTTCGAGGCGGTGATCCTGATCATCGCCTTTGTGCTCACCGGCAATGCACTCGAGGCGAGAGCCACGCGGCGCACGGCGGCGGCGTTGCGCGCGCTGGTCGGTCTGCAGCCCGAAGTGGCGCGTGTGGTCCGCGACGGCGCGCCGATCGATGTCGCTGTGGCCATGGTTCGGCGCGGCGATGAGGTGCTGGTGCGACCGGGGGAACGGATCGCGGTCGACGGTGATGTCATCGAAGGCGAGAGCGAGATCGATGAATCGATGCTCACCGGCGAATCGCGGCCCGTCGCGAAGCAGATCGGCGATGCCGTCATCGGCGGGAGCGTGAACGGCTCGGGCGCGATGCGCGTACGCGCATCGCACGTGGGCGCTGCATCGACGCTGGCCGGGATCGTGCGCCTGCTGCGACAGGCCCAGAGCGCTCGCGCGCCGGTGCAGCAGCTCTCCGACCGCATCAGTGCGGTGTTCGTGCCCACCATCCTCGTGCTGGCAGTCGTCACTTGCGGCGCGTGGCTGCTGCTGGCGCCGGCAGCCGGTGTTGCGCGTGGCTTCAGCGCCGCGGTCGCCGTGCTGATCATCGCCTGTCCCTGCGCCATGGGGCTGGCGGTGCCGACGGCGGTGATGGTCGCCACCGGGCGTGCGTCGCAATCGGGGATCCTGATCAAGGGCGGTGACACGCTGCAGCGCGCCGGCGAGGTCGACACGATCGTGCTCGACAAGACCGGCACGGTGACCGAAGGTCGGCCGGTCGTGCAACACGTCACCGCCGTCGCCGATGGTCGCGCTGCCGAAGACCGCCTGTTGCAGCTCGCCGCGGCGGTCGAGGTACTGTCGCAGCATCCGCTCGCCGCGGCAATTGTGCGCGCGAGCGTCGCGCGAGAGTTGCCGCCAATTTCTGCCGGCGGCTTTCGTTCGACGCCCGGGCTTGGCGCATTGGCCACGGTGGCGGGGCAGATGGTGGTTGTCGGCAATCTGGCGATGCTGCAGCAGCAAGGCGTGGCGACGCAACCGCTGGAGCCCGAGGCCACCCGGGTCGCCGCTGACGGGAGCACCCCGATTCTCGTCGCCGTCGATGGCAGACTCGCTGGCATGATCGCCCTGGGCGACCAGCCGCGCCGCACATCGACCGCGGCCATTGCGCGGCTCCGCGCAGCCGGACTTCGCGTGGTGATGCTCACCGGCGATCGGCGTGCCGTCGCCGAACACGTGGCACGCGCGGTCGGCATCGACGACATCGTGGCCGAACTGCTGCCGGAAGGGAAGGTCGCCGCCATCGCTGCGATGCAGCGCGAGGGGCGCGTCGTCGCCATGGTGGGCGACGGCGTCAACGACGCACCGTCGTTGGCGCAGGCTGACGTTGGATTTGCCATGGGCGGCGGGACCGCCGTGGCGATCGAGGCCGCCGACGTGGCCCTGATGCGTGACGATCTGGGCGCCGTTGCCGATACCATCGCGCTTTCGCGGCGCACGCTGCGCGTGATTCACCAGAATCTCTTCTGGGCGCTTGCCTACAACGTGATTGCGATCCCGATCGCTGCCGGCGCCCTCTATCCGGCCACTGGCGTGCTGCTGAGTCCGATCGTGGCCAGCGCCGCCATGGCGCTGAGCAGCGTCAGCGTCGTGGGAAATTCACTCCGGCTGCGCGCGGCGTCGCGCCATCACGTCTCCACTCCTGCGGTCGAGGCTTCTCGATGACATCCTCGCCGACCCATGCGACGCATGTCCCCGCCGATACGAAGGCTGCGCTCACGACGCGACTGCGCCGGATCGAGGGCCAAGTGCTC
>JBEPVV010000050.1:0-8607 GCA_041690795.1 Gemmatimonadota bacterium
CGTGTTCGGCTGGTCCAAACTGATGAGTTCCGCCGGCACTGCGCATCGCCCAGAGCAGCGGGATCCGGTCCGGCATGATCACCGGGTGCACGCGATCCTCGAGGAAGACAATGAACGGCTGTCCGGGTGGCGCGTATCGCAAGGGTAGCATCGCTTCTTCGCGACTTGCCGGCACTTCCATCGGCCAGCGCTGCGACATCGAGTCGGCCGCTTCGAAGGCGATCACGCGGGCACGCGGAAGTTCCGCAGCATTGGACCTTGCGGCAAGGCTCCAATCCGGCATCGCGGTGGAATCGGGCCGGGGATAGCTGATCCGCGGGTAGTTCGATGCCACACTGCCGGCATACGGCAGGTAATAGAGGTAGTAGTCACCCGCCCCGGCCATCGGTTCGAACACCACGTCGCCCGAATCCTGATCGACGTGCAGCGCGAGCGCATTGCGGACAGGCACGTTGTGGTCGTCGGTGATCAGCCAGCGCTTTGTCTCGGGACGTGCATCACGGCGCCGCCACGCGACGATCGCGCGCACCGCCGCATGCCCGTCGGGCGCGTCAACATGCAGCACCACGCGCTGGTTGCCGAACGAGTCGGGGTTCCATCGCGCCACGCGCCACGGCGCTTCCTGCGCCGCCGCCGCATGCAACCCCACCAGCGTCACGATGAAACAGAGCAGGCCGGCGGCACGTCCCGGTGAGTTGTTCACGAACTCCTCGTCGCAGGGATTGCGAAGAATAGTGTGAGCCGCGCTAGTTTCGCCCGTGCGCCACTTCCCTGCCCTGGAGGACGACTGACCGCAGGCTCACGATCATCCGCGCCGGTAGTGCTGCTGGTCCTCGATGGCTGGGGCTGGCGCGAAGAGCGCGCAGGCAACGCCATCGCCATGGCCCGCACACCTGCCTGGGACCGGCTGGTCGCGACGTCGCCGCGCACGCTGCTCGATGCGAGCGGGCTTGCGGTCGGCCTTCCCGAAGGGCAGATGGGTAACAGCGAAGTCGGTCACCTGAATCTGGGCGCCGGCCGGGTGGTGCCGCAGGACCTGGTCCGGATCAACCAGAGCATCCGCGATGGATCATTCGCGGACCTCAATGCGCTGATGGCGGTGGCAGCGCACGCGAAACGCAGCGGTGGGACGGTGCACCTCGTCGGCCTCCTCGGCGCCGGCGGCGTCCACGCGATGGATCGGCATCTGCTCGCCGCCATTGAAGCGATGGTCAAGCACGACGTTCCCCGGATTGCCATACACGGCTTTCTGGACGGGCGCGATTCGCCGCCGAAATCGGCCGCCGATGTGGTGGCACAACTGCAACGCGACATCGACCGGATCGGCGGAGGACGCACGGTGATCGCGTCGCTCACCGGACGCTATTTCGCGATGGATCGCGACAAGCGTTGGGACCGGGTGCAGCTGGCATTCGACGCGATGGTGCACGGCGCGGGCACGTGCGTTGCCGATCCGGTGGCCGGAATCCACGCTGCCTACGCGCGCGGCGAGACCGACGAATTCATCAAGCCGCTGGTGATCGTTGTCGATGACGCGCCGGTGGCCACGATGCAGAACGGTGATGCAATCTTCTGCTTCAACTATCGCTCCGACCGGATGCGCCAGATCGTCGGCGCGCTGGTGATTGCCGGCTTCAATGGTTTTCCCGTCGACGGTCGGCCAGAAATGCTGGCCGCGACGATGACGCAGTACGACCAGACCTTTCCACTGGCAACGGCCTTTCCGCCGTTCTCGATGGCGCGGATCCTCGCCGAAGTGCTGAGTGGCGCCGGACGGATGCAGTTTCGTACCGCTGAAACCGAGAAGTATCCGCACGTCACCTACTTCTTCAACGGGGGACTCGAGCCGCCATGGCCGGGCGAAGAGCGGGAACTGGTACCGTCGGCGAGGGTGGCGACCTACGACCTCAAGCCGGAAATGAGTGCGGCGGCAATCACGGAAGTGCTCTGTACGGCGCTGCAGCATCGCCGTCACGATTTCTTTCTTGCCAACTTCGCCAACGCCGACATGGTCGGACACACGGGCGTGCTCCCGGCGGTGATCAAGGCGGTCGAGACCGTCGATGATTCGCTCGGGCGGATTCTGGCAACGGCGGAATCCGTCGGTGCGCGCGTGCTCGTGACCGCTGATCATGGCAACGCGGAGCAGATGATCGACTTGACGACCGGCGGCCCGCACACCGCCCACACCACCAACCCGGTGCCGTTCCTGACCTTCGGCACCGACGGGAGACCACTGCGACCTGGTGGTGCGTTGTGCGACGTCGCTCCCACAATCCTCGCCCTTCTTGGCCTGCAGCAACCGGTCGAGATGACCGGCCGCCCGCTGCTGCACGAGTAGATTCCCGGATGCGCCATTCGCTCACACTGCTCCTCCTTGCCGTCCCCGCGACCTCCGTGGCCGCCCAGGTCGGATACCTCCCCACCCAGTCGCCCTTTCGCGAGATCGCCAACGGCTCCTACATCGAAGGGTCCGTGGGGCGCGTCTTCGGCGATGGCGGACCGTTGCTGGTCGGCGCGCGCAATGGTACGTCGGAAGGCCTCCGCTACGTCTTGCGCGGGAAGAACACGCTGCAATTCTCCTTCGGATTCTGGACGGCCGGCACCGAGCGCAGCGTGATCGACGCCGACGATTCGGTCGCGGTGCGCAACCGGGGACTGGTCGGTCAGCGCCTGTATGCGGCGGAGATCGGTATTCACCTCAACATCACCGGCGGGAAGACCTGGCACGCGCTCGCGCCGTACGCCGGCATCAGCTTCGGGCTGGTGCACGGAGGCGCGTCACCGGCAGCCGATACGTCGGGATACCAATTCGGCACCAAGCTCTTCTTCGCGCCGGCGCTCGGGACGCGGTTGTTCATCAGCCAGCGCATCTATCTCAAGCTCGATGCCCGCGCGCTCTTCTGGAAGCTGGTGTATCCCGCGTCGTACAGCGACGAGCCGACGAAGGAGCCGGGCACGGCCACCAAGTCCAACGCGGTGAACACGACTGGTGCGCTGTCGCAGTACGTGGCGACCCCGGAACTCCGGATCGGACTCGGCATCGCGTGGTGAAGGAAGGGCGCGCGGTATGCTCGCTCACGCGAGCGGTCTCGTTTCATGCCACGCACAGCTACGCGAGCGGCGGTCCATCGGGGGCGCACGGACATCTCTACCGAGTTGAAGTCACCATCGGAGGCCGGATCAGCCCCGGCCACGAAATGCTGATCGATCTTGCAACGCTTGACCGCGTTCTGACCCAGCAAGTCGCGGAACCGCTCCAAGGCCGCCATCTTAACGACGCGATGGCAGCGGTGGCACCGTCGTGCGAAGCGGTCGCCGCTTGGTGCTGGCGCCGCGTTGCCGCGCACCTCCCCGAGGACGTCGCCCTGGAACGGATCCGGGTCGCCGAAGATGCCACGCTGTGGGCCGACTGTACCGGCATCGATTGACACTTCGCCCGACACCCGAGGGCACCATGCATTTCATACCTGGACCCACCGCGCGACTCCTGTTCGCGAGCGCCATTTTCTTCCTTCCCGCCGCTCTTTCCGCGCAGACCACCGACGAGGCGCGCCTGACGATGGGCGTGTCGGCCGGCTGGATCGGCGCGAAGACCCTGTGGGACGTTCCGGCACAGCCCATCCTGTCCACCTTCGACGGGCCGGACCTCTATCACCTGCATCGAGAGATTCGTGCCGACATCACCATCAGCGGCAGCCTCGCCTATTTCCGTTCGCCGCATCTTGGCGTCGTGGGTGAGTTTACGTACCTCGGACTCGGCACCACCGATGCGTGCACGGTGGTGCAGGACGGCGGCGACGCCTCGCTGGTGGATGCCTGCAACGCACTGCAAGGCCTTCAACGCCCAGCGTCGGTCACCACGGTCCAGGGTGGCTTCATCTACCGCCCGCTGTCCCGCGGCTTTTTCCAGCCGTACTTCAAGGCGATGGGTGGCGTTGCCTTCACGCCCAGCAGTCCGGTCGCTGTGGCATCGACCTACGGCATTATCGGTGACACTCTGGTCGAGCTCACCATCTACAAGGACAACGGGTGGCATTCGATTCGGCCCAGCTGGGCGTTCGGCGCCGGGATCGCGACCGCACCAAGCTCGGGGTACCAGCTGCGAGTCGAGTTTCGCGAGACCTGGCTGGCGATGTCGGAGATCACCGGTCCCAACGCCACCGGTCAGGGATTCGTGCCGCCGACAAGATCGGTGATCAAGGGATTTCCGAGCATCATGGTGTCGTTCGACGTCGTGCTCGAGAAACGGCACGGCCGGCGCTACTAGTTCAATGCGGATCGTCTCCGCCGACGAAGCGGCCGCCGAGATCCTGGCGGTCGCTTCGCTGCAACCCGCCCTGCGTTTTCCCCTCGCTGCCGCGCTCGGTCATGTGCTCGCCGAGGACATCGTTGCCGACATTGCGCTGCCGCCGTGGACCAACGCCTCGATGGATGGCTACGCGGTGCGAGCAGCCGACATTCTCGGCGCCACGCCCGATCGTCCGGCCCGACTGCGCGTCACCAGCGCGATCGCTGCAGGCCATGCCGACGGAGCCTCGATTGGACCCGGTGAAGCGGCGCGTATTTTTACCGGCGCGCCCATTCCCGCAGGCGCCGATTCGGTGGTCCGGCAGGAGGACACGCAACGCGACGACGACGTAGTCGTGGTACAACGCGACCGCGACGCGTCGGCTAACGTGCGCGCCGCCGGTGGCGACGTCGCGCGCGGCGCCTGTGCCCTCCCGGCGCGAACCGTGATCGGACCTCATCAACTGGCGCTGCTCGCGGCGCTGGGCATCAGCCAGCCGATGGTGCATCGTGGGCCGCGTGTGGCGATCATCAGCACCGGCGATGAGCTTTGCACGCTCGACCATCCCGACGAGATCTCATCAGGCCGGCGCCTTGCTGACGTCAATTCGCCCGCGCTCGCCGCGCTGGTGGCCGAAGCTGGCGGGGTCGCAACCGCGCTCGGCATCGCGCCCGACGACGCGGACGCGTTGCAAACCATGATCGAGAGTGCCGGCGATGCCGACGTGATCATCACCGCCGGTGGAGTGAGCGTCGGCGACCACGACCATGTGCGGGAGGTCATGCGCGCGCGCGGTGCCACGATGCGGTTCGACCGCGTCCGCATGCGTCCAGGCGGCCCGACTGCGCTGGCGATGCTGCCCGACGGCAGGCCGTGGCTGGCACTGCCGGGCAACCCCGTCAGCGCGATGGTGACATTCGAGCTGTTCGCGCGTCCCGCGATTCGTGCGATGGCCGGTCGCCGCGATCCGTTGCGTGAACGATTTGGCGCCACCTTGATATCCGACGCTCCGCGCGATGCGACGCTCGAGCAGTACCTCCGTTGCGTCTTTGCCTCCCCAACCGACGACGGACGAGTCAACGCCACGCTTACCGGCCCGCAGGGCTCCGGTATGCTGACATCGATGGCGCGCGCCGACGGACTGATCGTGATCCCTGCTGGCAGCGGCGTCGTTTCTGCGGGCAACATTGTCACCGCTCTGCGTTTCGCGTAGCAAACGATGTCAGGGCCTCCGGGTGCGCTCTGGCTGCTCTTCGCCGCGACGATTGTCACGCTGCTCACGGTCGACCTGGTCGCCACGGGCCGGAAGGCTGCGCCGCTATCCTTTGCCACCGCGACGCGATGGAGCGCGATCGTCATCGCGGCTGCGGTGTGTTTCGCGTGTGCCATCTGGCTTGCGATCGGCCGGCCGCAGGCGGTGCAGTTCGCGACCGGCTACGTCGTCGAGTTCGCGCTTTCGGTCGACAACCTGCTGGTGTTCATCCTGGTCCTGCGCTACTTCGCCGTGCCCGAGGCACTCCACGCCACGGTGCTCAAGTGGGGGATCCTCGGCGCGATGGTGATGCGCGCCGTCATGATCGGCGCCGGCACGATTCTGCTTCGCGAATTGTCATGGGTGATCTACCTGCTCGGCGCGCTGCTGATCTACACCGGCGCCCGGATGTTGCGCAGCAACGACGAGGGGGTCGAACCCGGACGGAGCCTGGCGTTCCGTGTGGCCCGTCGCCTCCTGCCGATCACGGCGGATTTTCACGGCAACGCCTTCTTCGCCCGCGAGGCCGGTCGGTTGCGCGCGACACCGTTACTGCTCGTCGTCGTGGTGGTGGAGTGGACCGACCTGGTGTGCGCCACCGATTCGGTCCCGGCGATCTTCGCCATCACCCGCGATCCGTTCCTGGTCTACACCTCCAACGTCTTTGCGATCGTCGGACTCCGCGCGCTCTTCTTCCTGCTGGCGGGGATGATCGCCCGCTTCGTGTACCTGCGCGTTGGTGTGGCGGTGGTGCTGATGCTGGTGGGTCTCAAGATGCTGCTGAGCCATTGGGTGGAGCTCAGTCCGATTGTGACGCTGCTCGCCGTGATCGTGGTGCTGGGAGGGGCGGCATTCCTGAGCAGAACTGATGTCCGATGACGCCATGCGCCATGCGGTCGTGAGGTAGGCTCGGCGGGTCAGGACTGATTTATTCCCGCTCGCCGAGTGCCGACAAGGACCGCCCGGCGCATGGCGCATGGCGTTCTCTCCCCCTGCTACATCAATCGGTACTTCGGCCCGCTCCCACCCTCTCGTGGCGTCCAGCGCGGTCCCAGCACGTCGGTGGCCTTGCAGTCGACGCAGTTGGGCGGGTTGACGCGCAGCGTGTCGCCATGGCGTTCGTAGACGCCCGCTGGGCAGAGATGCGAGTAGAACTCCGCCACGTCGCCGCTGATATCCTTGCCGATGATGAGGTGCGAGGGAATGGTGTCGCGGGTCGAATTGCCTGACTTGAAGACCGCATCGACCTTGCTGAACGTGAGCACGTTGTCGGGCACGAACGGCGTGGCCGCGTGGGTGATGCGCGGGGCCTCGCTGTCTTCGCCGATCGTGATCCGGCCACCGGGAAAGCGTCCCCCGCTCAGCGTCATCAACCCTGCGCGCAACGCGCCGCCGACGAATCCATGCTTGAATGCGAGCCGCATGTTGCGCGTGGTGTGCATGTCGCGGACAATCCGCGACCCGCGCACCGCCGTGTCGTATGCCGCGAGCTGCCCGGCGCCGCCAGGTGTCTCTCCTTGCAGTGCGCCGATGATCGCGGCCGCCGCCAGCGTCCCCGACTCCATCGCATAGTGGATTCCCTTGAGCGAGGGCACGTCGACAAAGCCTGCCGTGTCGCCGATCATCACCAGCCCATCACCACTCAGCCGGCGCGGAATGGCGTGATACCCGCCTTCGGGGATCGTCTTGGCCCCCCACTCCAGCATGGTGCCGCCCTGCAGCAATCCCCGAAAGAGCGGATGCAGCTTCATCCGCTGCAACGACTCGTGCACATCGAGCTCGGCGTCGTGGTAGTCGAGGCCGACGACCAGGCCAATCGACAGCTGGTGTTCGCCCATGGGGTAACACCACGACCCGCCGAAGGCGTCCCGCGGCAGCGGCCAGCCCAGCGTGTGGATCACCCGATCAAGCGGGCGGGGCACTTCCCAGACTTCCTTCACGCCGAGCGCGAAGATCTGCGGGTTGTCGCTCTCGACCTGCTGCCAGTTGCGCCACGCAGCCGCGAGTGGGCCGCGCGTCCCTTCGGCGAGCACGACTACCTTGGCGGTCAGGTCGGTCGATTCCTGGAAGACATCGGTCGGATTCCCTTCGCGGTCGAGTCCGCCGGGCATGGTGCGCACACCGATGACGCGGGTGCCGTCGACGAGCAGCGAGGCGACCGGAAACCCGGGAAAGAGATTGATCCCCAACGACTCCGCCTGCTCACCCAGCCAGCGCACCAGCTCGGAAAGCGAGACAGTGAAGTTGCCGTGGTTCTTCATCGTTGGCGGCGTCGGAATCCGTGTCGCGCGCGATTCGGTCATGAAATAGACGGCTTCGCCCGACACCGGCTGGCGGAAGGGAAAATCGCTGTCGGATTTCTCGGGAAAGAGCGCCCGCAACGCCACCGGGTTGAGCACCGCACCGGAGAGCGAGTGCTCGCCCAGCGCGCCAGCCTTCTCAAGGACCCCGATCGAAAGCTCGGGCGACGACTTCGCCAGCTGAATCGCGCACGCGAGGCCGGCAGGGCCCGCCCCGACGATCAGCACATCGAGGTCGATCGCTTCGGGGCTGGGGGCAACGGCCAGAATCAGCTGATCGGGAAGAGCCGGCTGATGGCGGACAGGGAGAACAGTGCCCACGCAGCAGCTCCAGGTCTCGGGTAGCGCGGGCGAAAAATATAGTCACTGCCGAGCGACGATGGGAGGAAATCCCGCCGCGTTCGGTGTCAACTGTCGGCGCGTGGCTTGCCCTCCAGCAACGTCAGTGCGCCTGCAAAGCTGTCAGTTTTTTTCGGGTTGCCGCAGCCGAGGGGTCCAGTTGCAAGGCACGCGTGTACGCCCCGACGGCATCAGCGATGCGTCCAGCGCCGGCGTAACCGTCGCCCAGGCTGTCAAATCCGTCGGCCGAAGCTGGATACCGACGGGTGACCAGTTCAAAGACGGCGACCGCTGCAGCGCCGCGCTGGTGCCGCAACAGGTAGTACCCCACTTGGTTGAGCGTGCTGGACTGGAAGACGGGCGCGCTGTCGAGCGTCGCCCGATCCGTGGGCCCTCCCGCAGCAATGAGCTGGTCCTGTCTCTTA
>JBEPVV010000051.1:0-8584 GCA_041690795.1 Gemmatimonadota bacterium
GCTCCAGGCCGCGCTCCTGCTCGAGCGACTGACCGGGTGGCGGCCGTTCGAGTTCAGGAATTATGAAGAAGTTCCCGCGGTCACGAAGGCGCCGCCACTTCGCTGATCCCATCCGGATATTCCTGGCCGCGTAGCAACAGCCCCATTCGCTGATCGTACGTGTGGTGCGCCAGGGCGTGCGCCCGGCCGCTTGCGGCGATCGCGTCCCGTCGCGCTGGATCGGCGAGCAACGCCTTCACGTGATCCACACACTCGTCGACCGAGTGATACCAGAGGCAGTGCTCTTCGTGGCGCGCGAATCGCTCGATCCCCGGTACGTGGGCGCCGACAAACGCGCCGCCGCACCCCATGATCCGCCACATCCGGTCAGACGCCGACGGAAATTGCCGCTCCTGTTCGGCCATGGCGCTTGCGCCGAGTGACAGGGATGCACCGCGCACTACCTCCGCGAATTGCCGTCCATGCACGGCCCCGCCGGCCACCGGCAGCGCCGTATCGAGTCCCCGCCAGCCTGGCCCTCGGATCTGCAGGCTGCACGCGTCACTCACGGCTTGCAGCACCGGCCACCTGTCGCGATACGGTCCCGACCCGACGAACGAGACGTCGCAGGCGTAGGCGGCGCGCGAACGGGCGACCGGAACATCGCGGGTCGGCTCCATGGCGGCGGGGAGGAAGCGGGTAACCGCAACGCCGGCCGCGCGATATCGATCCCGCTGACCGGCCACGGTGAGATAGACGGTGCCGCAGCGGCGCGCGAGGTCGAGCACACCTTCCTGCGGTTGCGCATCGACATGCCACATTGCCGTCTCGCGATGACGGAAGATCCGGTCGAGGCGCGCCGGCCCGAGCTGCTGCGCATCCCTGGTGCAGAGCACGAAATCGGGCTCAAAGCGTTCGACGGCTCGCTCGATCAGGGGTGCTGCAAGCTGCTTGATGCGTTGCGTCCAGTGAAGTACGTCGAAGACCTTGCTCTCGAGCCCGAGACGCCGCGCGGCGCGCGCGTATGCTTCTTCGTTGCGATGCGGCGCCCATGCGCCAAGGATCGCGAGACGACGATAGCGAATCGGAAGCGAATCAGTCACGGTGCCGGAAGTAAGCGCCCCACCCGGGCCGGGCAAGTGGAACGCTGACGCGGCCCAGGGCTCGCCGCGCCGTGAGACGCCCGGCATATTGGGTGGGAGATGCCGCTCACGTTGACCGCCGCGCATACGCACGACTTGCTCCTCGCCTACGACTTCCCTCCGATGGGAGGCGGGATCGCGCGCTGGATGGAAGCGCTGGCGCGCGGCTATCCGCCGGAGGCGCTCACCGTCTCCACCGGAGTGGTCGACGGTGCGTCGATCTCCGACGCGCAGCTGCCGCAGCGTATCGATCGCGTTGCCGTGCCGTCGCATCGGCTTCGCACCGTGCCCGGGTTGCTGGCGTGGTCGCGCCGTGCCGTCGTCCTCGCCCGTGATCCGACCGTGCGTTTCGCGTGGTGCGACACGCTACGGCCCGCTGGCTATCCCGCATGGTGGGCCCGGCAGCGCACCGGCCTGCCGTACGGCATCATGGTGGTCGGCGGCGACCTGCTCACACTCGAACAGAAGCTGCGCCGCAGTGCGTTCAAGCGGCGCGTGATGCGACGGATTCTTGGTGACGCTGCGGTGTTCGTGGCAATTTCCGAATGGACGGCCGAGCGCTGCCGCCTGCTGCTGCAATCGCTTGAGCTCGATCGAGCCGCTGCGAGCGTGCGCGTGGTGCCGCTCGGCACCGATCCCGCGCGGTGGCACGCCGATCCGGACGGCGCGGCGCTCTTCCGCCGCCGTCGCCAGCTCCCGGGTGGTCGATGGCTGGTGACAGTCGCGAGGCTGGTGGCGTACAAGGGGGTCGATACCGTCATCGGTCTCGTCGCCGAGCTGGCGCGGGATTTTCCCGACCTGCAGTACGGTGTGGTCGGTCGTGGCGACCAGCTACCTGGGTTGCAGGCGCAGGCTGCGCAGATGGGCGTTGCCGACCGCGTCCACTTCCTGACCGACGTCTCCGATGCCGAGCTCCCGGCCGCGTACTCGCTCGGCGAGATCTACGTTGGCCTCACCCGTGAAACCGCGGATGACGTCGAGGGTTTCGGGTTGTCGTTCGTTGAGGCGGCCGCGTGCGGCCTGCCAACGGTCGCGACGCGAAGCGGAGGAATTCCCGATGCCATCGACAACGGGGTGACGGGAATGCTTGTCGAGGGTGCCGACGGTGCGCGAGCCGCCATCCGTCGTCTCCTCGGCGATCCCCTGACAGCGCGGGCAATGGGTGCGGCGGGGCGAACCCGGGTTGAGCAGCACTTCAACTGGCCGCGCGTGGTGCGCGACATGCGCGAGATCGCCGCGGCGCTGGGTCGCAAATGACGCGGCGAGTGGCGAGATGCGCTCGCCTCTCGCTGCGCCGCTACGCTAGAAGCTGATCCCTGCCATCACGAACAGGGCGCGGTTGTGCACCTTCTGGGTGTCATCCTTGCTGACGTTGCTGAACCCGATCTCGTATCGGACCGACGCCGACAGTCGTGATCCGGCGATGCCGCCGCCAAACATCATGCCGATGTCGGTGGAGTTGATGGCGCCGTTGGGGTTGCCCGAATCGCAATCGACACTTGTCGTCGCGGTGCCGTTGGTCACACTCACCTTGCAATCGAGGTTGAACGAAATCGTCGGGCCGGCCAGCAGAAACGGATGGATCATCCCGCGATTGCCGAACGCGTAACGGAAATTCACCGGAATTTCGATGTAGGTGAGTTTGGCGCGCGCAGCCAGCGAGTCCTGCCCGAACGATGCGCCTTTCTCCACGTACAGCGCCTCGGGGGCGAGCTTGAAGCCGCCGCCAAGGTCAGCGATCGCGGTGACGCCGATGGCGAATCCGCTGCGCGAGCTCTTGTTCGGCAGCGTGTTGGGGTCGAGCGTCGCGTTCGACGACACGAACCCGCCGACCACACCGAACGAACTCTTCTGCGCCGCGAGCGGCGAGGCCAGGGCAGTAATCAGCAATAACGCAGGGAACGGTCGCATCGTTGTCCTCATGGAGTCAGGGTTGAATGCCACGCGCTAGAACCGGATCGCGGCCACGGCCGACACGGTGCGCGTCTTGTAGGTCAGATTCGCCGTACTTCCGGTGTTGATCGCTTCGATCGCATTCGAGATGCCGACGTCGGCGCGGCCTCCGAGCGAGAACTTGCCGAAGACGAGACCGGCCTCCAGGATGCCGGTGACCTCTGTCGATTTTGCGGTGAACTCGCTGGAACTTCCGCCACAATCCTCATCGCCCGTGTTGCTTGACCCCGCCAACTCGATCTTGCAGCCGAGCTTGAAGCCTATCGCCGGTCCGGCGCCGACATACAGTGGCCCCAACCGGAGCCGGATCACGATCGGAATCTGGATGTAGCCGAGCGTAGTCCTGCTCCCTTGCCCGGTCGTCTCACTGAAGTCGCTCGACTTGGTGCCTTTTGTCGTGTAATAGATCCCCGGTTGCACGGCGAAACCCGCAAGGCCGACGCGAACGAACCCGCCACCGATGAAGCCGGCGTAGTGCTTGATGTCCGATGCCAGATCGCCGGTAAAGGTCGAGAGGCTCCCGCCTGCCATGATTCCAACGGACACCAGTTGTGCTCGCGCTGACTGGACCGGGACGACCAGCGCCGCGGCTGCGAGCGTCGAAAGGGCGTACACGTGTGATCGAGCGGTCATGAGCTTCTCCGGAAAGGGGTAGCGGCGAGTGACGAAAAGTACGACGAGCGGTTTCAGCCCGGAACGCCTGGCAAGGTGTATGTTAACGCGATGAGCGCCGCGAACGTGACCATTCCCGAATCGGCAGGCGTTTCGGGCAGACGATCGGTCGCCCGTGCCGCGCTCGTCGACCGATGGCATCGCGATCCATTTTTTCGTCTCGGAGTCGCGCTCATCGCGCTGGTGGTCCTCGCCGCGCTGCTCGCGCCCTGGATCGCGCCACGCGATCCCATTCGCGGCGATCTCGCCAATGACTATCTCGCCGCGCCAGGCCGGCGCTTCTGGTTCGGGGCCGACGCACAGGGGCGCGACGTTCTCTCGCGGGTGCTGTTCGGCGCCCGGCTGTCGCTGCTCGTGGGGCTCATTTCGCAATGTGTCGCCGTGACCCTCGGCCTGACACTCGGCATGGTCGCTGGCTACTATCGCGGCGGCGTTGACCTCACCGTCATGCGCTTCGCCGACATTACGCTGGCGTTTCCAAGCTTGCTGCTGTTGATCGCTGTCGCTGCGGCGGTGCGGCCTTCGCTGCCGCTGATTTTCGTCGTCATCGGCGCGGTGGGCTGGGCCGGAATGGCTCGGCTGGTCCGCTCGCAGGTGCTCGTTCTCGGGCGCAGCGAATACGTACTCGCATCCCGCGCGCTCGGTGCGCGGGATCGCTGGATCATGATTCGGCACCTCGTCCCCAACGTCCGCGCGGTAGTGATCATCACCGCGACGCTGGGGATTGCCGGCGCCATCATGGCCGAGGCGGCCCTCTCCTTCGTCGGCCTCGGCGCCCAGCCGCCGACCCCGAGCTGGGGCGCGATGGTGGCCGAGGGCCGCGATCTTATCCGGGTGGCGCCGTGGGTGTCAGTGGCGCCGGGGCTGGCCGTTGGCGTCGCCGTACTCGGATTCAATCTTGTCGGTGACGGATTGCGCGAGGCGCTGGATCCCACGCTGGCGCGACGGGCCTGACGTGTCGCATCGCTCCACTGGAGACCGACCTGATGAGCGCTGACGACCTGCGCACCACCGAATTTTCCGGGTTGAACGACGGCAGCGTCTTCCTCAACAGCGCGAGCATCGGGCCGCTTCCCGCGCGCAGCGTGGCCGCGCTCGCCGCCTGTAACCGCGATCGTGCTCGCCCAGGACTCTGGCCGCTGGAGCGCATCAACACCATTCTCGATGAAGCCCGGTGGATGGCTGGTCGGACCATCAATGCCGACGAATCCGAGATCGCGCTGATGCCCAACACCACGACCGGATTGAACATCGCGGCCCGCGCGCTGCCACTGGGTTCGGGCGACATCGTCTTGACGTTCGACCGGGAATTTCCTGCCAACATCTACCCGTGGATGCGGCTCGCCGACAAAGGCGTGACCCTGGAACGGCTCCCGCCGACCGAGGCGGGATGGCCGGACGAGGCGCGCCTGCACGATCGCCTTGCGGATCCGCGGGTCCGCGCAATCACGGTATCGCTGACGCAATTCAGTAATGGCTACACCGTCGACCTGGCCGCGTTGTCGCGGGCTACGCGCTCGGCCGGCAAGTGGCTCGTGGTCGACGCGATCCAGGCGGTAGGACAGCTGCCGGTCGACGTCAAGGCGACGCCGGTCGATTTTCTGGCGTGCGGTGCGCAGAAGTGGTTGCTGAGCCCGTGGGGCACCGGCTTTCTCTACGTGCGCCGCGAGCTCTGCACCGAACTCGAGCCCACCTTCGTGGGTTGGGCGGCGTTCACCGGCAGCGACGACTATTCAAATCTCACGTCGTACGATCCGCGCCCCTGGCCCGATGCCCGCCGGTTCGAGTTGCTGACCTTTCCAATCCAGGACTTCGCGGCGATGAACGCATCGCTCTCGCTGATCCTGGGTATGGGGATCCCGCAGATCGCCGCGCAGATCCGGGCGCTGCACGCACCGATCGTCGACTGGGCGCAACGCAACGGAGCCACGATCACCTCGCCGCAGGGTGATCGTGGCTCCGCCATTCTTTGCCTGCAACCTCGCGGCGATGTGGCGGCGACTTACCAGTCGCTGCAAGCCTCGCGAGTGCACTGTTCGCTGCGCGAAGGCTCGATCCGGTTGAGCCCCCACCTGTTCAACACCGCCGCCGACATGGCGCAGGTGGTGGCCGCGCTAAACCGCGCCGCCGGCCTCGCCTAACGGATGATCGCCGCGGTTTCCATGCCGACCGCCTGCGTCTCGTTGAGCGGCACCGTCACGCGACTGGTTCCGATCGTGACGACCGCTTGCGTCGGACTCATGATGACGGTGGGAACGAACGGTGCAGTCGCCGCGTTGGTGCATTGCAGCACGGTGACGACCACGTCGGTTGCCCGACCGCCCGTCGAGACGGTGACGGCGTTGCTGCTGACCTGCCCGACTGGCTGCCCGATCGAGTACGACTGCATGCCCAGCGTGACATCGCCCGGCGTAAGCACTGTGCCGAAGCAGCTGTAATCACCGCTGGGGCTCTTGAGACGGAAGGTGTTTCCGCTCACCTCCGGAACGCTTTGCGTATGCCAGCGCCACGTCTTGGTCTGCGATGCGGTGACTGCAGTGACGCGGTCAACGATCACGAACACATCCTGCTTCGGCAGATAGCTCACGGTGCGGAGATCGTCACTGAGCACGTTTCGGCCGCCGCCCGTACCTGACGGATATCCGTAGGCGTCCTTTGCCTGCCCTCGTACCACCACGAGATCACCAGACACGCTGGGTGCACCGACAATGATGCCGCGATTGCCACCGTAAAGCGCCTGTCCGGTGCCGCCGACAGTGAGGTTGTTGTAATTCACGGTGGCCTGTTCGATTCCGCTCGCCGAATAGATGTTGGCATTGGCGGAGATCCAGAAGGCCCCCTTCCAGATCATCAGACCGTTGGCATCGCGCGAGCTATGATCAACCATCCGGTTCGACTCGAACACCATCGCGGTCGAGTTGGGATCGGTCCAGCTCTGCCGGTAGACGAAGTAGCCAGACCCCGGCGCGTAATAGCCGTTCGGCAGAGCGCTCAGGTCTGCGGCCGCAGGCGTCTGTGGATTGAACTCGCGCAGTTCGTCGCCGAGGGTCGCGGTCGGCCCGATCTCTCCGCCCGGCACCTGACCGATCATCGACAACCACGTCTGGATCTGGCCACTCAACGTGGCGTCGGCGTTGGATGGTGCCAGCATGTCGAGCGCCGCGATCCGGTCGTACGAGAACATCGCGCCGTTGCTGACCCGGGCCTGATCGCCGAGGGTCGCCTTGAACTTGCCGCCGGGCATGGTGCTGTGCAGCCGCCAGAGGAGACTGGCCTTGAGAAACGGGTCGCTCACCGGCATTCCGGCCGTCAGGAACGCCTCGGCGAACTCGCCGACGTAGTGACTGCTGTCGTAACCGGTGCCTTCAAGCCACGCGCCACCCAGGCCGTCAGTGGCGAAATACGGGACGGCGACATTGTTCCATTTCGACAGCGCAAGCTGGCGGTGATATGTCGGGCGATCCGCGCCGCTGACAGCTCCGGCACCGGTGTCGTCGCCGGCGGCCGCCAGTGCGGCGGGGCCGCTCATCATGAAGCCCCACCAGTAATTGTTGCCGGGGTTGGTCACGGCCCAGCCGCTGCTGCGCGACGCGGTAGTTTCGGGCCAGACCCAATCGGCGCGGTTCATCAACCAGGTCGCGGTCTGGTGCCGCTGTGCTACGGTCAAGCCGTCATAGCACCAGTCGAGCGCCATCGTGGCCAGGGGCAATCCGAAGCGGAAGTTGTAGCCAGAGTCGCCGGTGAGGTCGTTGGTTTCGATCGAGTATGCTGTGAGGATGACCCCGGCACGCTGCGCGTAGCTGGCCGCGTTCGTGGCGAGGTAAGCCAGGCACAGTTCGGGCAGGAGGTTAGCGTCGCTCGACGTGTAAGCCGCGCCACGCTTGACTTGCGCGTCTGCGGCCGCTCGCACCGCAATCCAGCGGCCGGTATTGGCCGACGCTTGGCCTCGCAACTGGGCGACTCGTGATGCATTCATCCAGACGCGCGGGTGTGCCCCGAGGCCGGAGGCCGCCGGCTGCGCTACCTTGAGATACAGGACCTGTACGCTCTGGGTGCTGCCCGCATTGACGTGAATGGTGACGGAGTCGACCGCCGGCGCGTAGGTATCGGTGGTATCGGTCGCCGTGCTCGCGTGAAGGACGTAGTCGCCTGCGACCAGCGAATCGAGCGTGGTCGAGACCGTGATATCGTGGTGGTAACTGTTCGGGCCGGTGATCGAAACCGGGGCTGGAACCTGAGTCGGTAGCCCTGTCACAGAAATTGACACTGCACCGGCGCTCGGTGTGGCGATGAGGGGCGCCGCGTCGGTCAGGATCTCGCGGCTGCATCCAGCGACGATCAGCGCGAGCAACAGGGGCGAAACGCGCATCAGATAGGCCTTTTTTGAGACGTGCGGCGAGTGAAGACGAAGACTGGGGTGTGGCCGAAACTGGTTGCAAAGCACGTGCCGTCAAGCCCTGTTTGAAAACCGACCAATTATTGGTCACACTCGATTGAGATTCGCGCGTTGGCAGCGGCTATTGCGGATCGATTCCCGGAGGCGAGATCCGGCCTGTTGCTTGCCATCTGTTCATTTGCGGTTGGCGGCGATTGTAGCGTTGCCGCCGACGTTCCGCCAGTCACAGCGCGAAGTCGTCACGGCGTCGCTGCGCGCCCATTCCCGTAGCGTGCCCGGCACGTGAGGTCCGTCCAATGACACTGGTCGTTCGCAATTGGCGAGTGGAGCAGCGCGAGGGCGGACCGCGGATGTCTGCAGATATCGGCGACTTCAACGTGTGGATTCAGCTGCCGCCAGCCGCCGCCCCCGAGAGCGCGAACAGCTTTCTCGCCCTGTCTCT
>JBEPVV010000052.1:0-8582 GCA_041690795.1 Gemmatimonadota bacterium
GTGCCGGCAGTCTGCCACGTCGAGCACGACGACGCGGTACCCTTCGGCGGACAGCGTCGCGAGCACGTCTCGCCGCCCTTCTTCGGCCAGATGCTGCGGAAAGAAGCCGCGATTGCCGACGATAAGCCCGAACGTCATCAGCCGGGGAGCAGGCAGGGGTGGCGCAGGGGGCTGGTACTGAGGCAGCTGCATGGGGTTCCTTGCGGCGGTAGCCCGGTCCCTCGCGGCGGCGCGGGACGCGGAGGTTTCGTTGACAGACTACTCCGTAAGCCCTAGTCTTGCAACCGCTTCCACCTGAAGAGCGCCATCCTCATGCATCGATCGTTGCTGCGCTCGCCATCGGCGGGGCTCGTCATTGTGCTCCTCGCGCTTGCGACCATTCTCACCCTGGTTGCGGGCACGCACGTCGATCCGGTGTCGGGCTCCACGGTCAATAATTTCCTCAACGCGCATACCCTGATCCAGATGGCTACCGACGCCAGCACCTTCGCCATCATGGGTGTCGGCGCAACCCTGGTGATCATTTCGGGCGGCATCGATCTCTCGGTCGGCGCCGTCTACGCGTTGGCCGGCGTGGTGATGGCGATGGTGCTCCGCGCGATCGGGCCGGTCGGGCCGCTGATGACGGTGGTCGCTGGACTGGCAACCTGCCTCGCCGTCGCCTTCATCTGCGGGCTCGCCAATGGCGTGATGGTCGTGGGACTCCGGGTCCATTCGTTCATCATCACCCTCGGCACCATGTGGATTCTTCGCGGCGTCGCGTTCGTCATCAGCCACGCCGAAAGCATCCTCGTCCCGGCCTCGCTGACGCGGATCGCCAAGGCCTCGCTGGGGCTGGGTACGTCACTTTCGCCGGTGCCCTTGCTGGCGATGCTGGCGGTCACGGCGCTGGGGTCGATCTACCTCACGCGCACCACGATGGGACGGCACGTCTTTGCCGTGGGTGGCAACGCGGAAGCCAGCCGTTTCTCCGGGCTGCGCGTCAATCGCATTCATCGCAGCGTCTTTCTCTGGTCGGGGCTCACCGCGGGCGTTGCGGCCTTCATCGGAGCGTCCTTCTACGGATCGGCGACGTCGTCCGACGGCACCGGCTACGAGCTCTATGTCATCGCATCTGCGGTAGTCGGCGGGGCGTCGCTCTCGGGCGGAAAGGGTAGCGCCCTCAGCGCGATGCTCGGCGCGCTGCTGATCGTCCTGATTCGCCAGGCCATCCGAACCCTGCATCTTGACCAGAACTATGAGTGGATCATCATCGGCACCGCCATGATCTTTGCGGTGGTGCTCGACCAGAGCAGTTCGAGACTTCTTGCCAAGAGACTGTCGACCACACCCTGACGGAGGCACCGTGCATTCACGACGCTGGCTGGTCACTATATCACTGGTTACCATAGCTGCCTGTGCCAAGGGTGGCGACAAGCCCGCCGCACCGGCGAGCAAGACCTTCCGCATTGGCATGGTGGCCAAGAGCTCGACCAATCCGGTCTTCGTCTCGGCGCGCACCGGTGCCGAGGCCGCAGCGGCCGAACTGAGCAAGTCGATGGGCATCGACATCCGGATCGACTGGCTGACGCCGCCCGAAGAGGACGGCACGGTGCAGGCGCAGCGCATCGCGCAGGCGGTCAACGACGGCGACAACGCGATCCTTGTGTCGGCCAGCGACGCCGGCAAGGTCACCGGAGCCATCAACGATGCCGTTGATCGCGGCGTGCCGGTCATGATGTTCGACAGCGACGCCCCGCTCTCCAAGCGCTTCTCGTTCTATGGCGGCGACGACATGGCGATGGGCCGCGAAGTGATGTCGGAACTGGCGGCACAGATGCACGGCAAGGGCAAGGTCGCCATCCTCGCCGGCAACCAGAATGCGCCCAACCTGCAGAAACGCGTCGAAGGCGTGAAGGAGGAGGCGAAGAAGTATCCAGGCATCACCATCCTCAACACCTTCAATCACATCGAGACCCCGCAGGAAGCGGCGGCGGAAGTGTTGCGCGCGCAGAATGCGAATCGCGACATCGACGGCTGGGCGATGATCGGCGGCTGGCCACTCTTCACCGGCGCCCTGCTCACCGATCTTGACCCGGCAAAGGTCAAGATCGTCGCCGTCGATGCGCTTCCGGCCGAGCTGCCGTACGTCGAGCGCGGCCTGGCGCCGGTGCTGCTGGCGCAGCCGACCTATCTCTGGGGCGACGTCTCGGTGCGCACCATCATCGACCACGTCTATCTCAAGAAGCCGGTGCCCGCGCACGTCGACATGAAACTGGTGCGCGTCACCAAGGACAACCTCGGCCAGTGGTCGCGGCAGTTGAAGGCGTGGGGCTTCACCGACGTCGACCCGAAGTATCTCGCCCTGCCGAACTGAACGGCGAAGAACACGGTGACGACACCGGCTGTCCGCTTTACCGGTATCACCAAGCGCTTTCCCGGCGTGTCGGCGCTGACTGATGTCACGTTCGATATCGCCGCGGGATCGTGTCATGCCATCTGCGGCGAGAACGGCGCCGGTAAGAGCACGCTGAGCCGGATCCTCGCCGGCATCCAGCGCCCGGATGAGGGAGAACTCTTCCTTGACGGCGTCGCCGCGCGGTTCGCCGGGCCGTCCGATGCACTCACCGCTGGCGTGGCGATGGTGCCGCAGGAACTGCTCTTCTGCGAAAACATGTCGGTCGCCGAGAACCTCTTCCTCGGCCGTTTGCCGTCACGGCACGGCTGGCTCGATCGTCGCGCGCTGCGCACGCAGGCCCTGCAGCTGCTGGAGTCGATCGGTGCGTCGATCGACCCCGACGCGCGAATTGACGCCCTCGGCATTGCGCAGCAGCAGCTGGTGCAGATCGCTGCGGCCGTGGGAAGCGGCGCGCGGATCATCATCTTCGACGAGCCGACGAGTTCACTGGGCGAGCGCGAAGTCGATCAGCTGTATGCGCTGATCGGACGGCTGCAGGCGCGCGGTGTCACCATGATCTACATCTCGCACCGGATGCCCGAGATCTTCCGCCTCTGCGACGCGGTCACGGTCCTGCGCGACGGGCACCATGTGTCGACCGATGCGGTCGCCGCAGTCAACGAGGACACGATCGTGCAGCGGATGATCGGCCGACGGCTGGAGCAGTACTTCCCGGAACATGCGCGCGGCACCCCCGGCGCTGCGCTGCTGCGCGTCCGCGGCCTGAGCAGTCCGGGCCGATTTCGCGACATCTCATTCACGATTCATGCTGGCGAAGTGGTTGGCATCGCCGGACTGATTGGTGCCGGGCGCTCGGAACTGGCGCAGGCGCTCTTCGGGCTCGATCGCGCGGCGACCGGATCGATCGAAATCCGCGGCGAGCCGATGATGATTCGTACGCCACAGGATGCGATGGCCGCCGGCCTCGGCCTCGTCCCCGAGGACCGGAAACGCCAGGGGCTGGTGTTGCCGATGCTGGCTCGCGAAAACATCACGTTGCCGATTCTATCGCGGCTGGCGCGATGGGGGTGGATTGATCGCAGCCGCGAGCAGACCGAAGCGCGCGAGCAATCGGCGCGTGTCAGTGTGCGCGATACCGCGCTCGAATCGCCGGCGCTGACCCTCTCGGGCGGCAACCAGCAGAAGCTGGTGCTGGCCAAGTGGCTCGCCGCGAAGAGCACGATCCTGATTCTCGACGAACCGACGCGTGGTGTCGACGTGGGGGCCAAGGCCGAACTGCACGCATGGATCGACCGGATGGCGAGCGCAGGTGCCGCGGTGCTGCTGATATCGAGCGAACTGCCCGAGCTGCTCAACCTCTCACGCCGCATTCTGGTGCTGCGCGAAGGCCGGATGGCGGGCGAACTCTCACGCGAAGATGCCGACCAGGAGCGGGTGATGCGCCTGATGGCGGGAGTCGGATCATGACAGACGGATTGTCGCGTCGCGACGCGATCAAGGTGCTCGGCGCCGTGGCGGGCGCGAGCCTTGTCGGCTCCGATGCCCTCGCGCAGTTGCCGCCGGCAGCGGCAGGCGAATCGCCCGCTCCCGTTGCAGCCGACATCCTGCCGCTCACCTCGACCAGCGAGATCTTCATCCCACCTCGCGGGCAGGCGTACAACAAGTTCTCGTTCGACTTTCCCGAGCCATCCGTCGCCTTCGACGGCTTTCGCTTCGGATTCATGGTTTTCACCGGCGAAAATGTCTACGCGCTGGATCCCTCGCGGATGCAAGCCGAGAGCACTGCCGACACGATGACGATCTCCTGTACCGGCTTTACCTGGGCAGGGGGTCAGGAAAAGGCCGTCGGAAAGCTCACCGGGCACTTTCGTCGCATCGGCGGATCGATCGAGTGGGACGCGGTGGTGGAGATGGCCCAGCCGATCAAGACCGTAACGACCATCATTCGGGGAGTTCCGCGCGGACGAGTGGGATTCGGCGGCGGAACCGGAGGGCCGTCGAACGATGATGAGCATCTGGTCGGCTATCCGTTCAGCGGCGGCGATCTCTTCGGCGGCAACAGTGCCGGAAGCATGGGAACTCCACTGGCGGTCGTGACGGCCGCCGATCGCTCGTGCGTGGCGATTTCGTCGCTCGATGATCAGGTCTGTACCAAGCGATTCTTCTTTCAGCCCGGCGACAACGGATACCGGGTCGAGGCAATCGCCGAGGCCCCCGCGTGGAATCAGCAGCGACGCTGGGATGTTCCGGGATGGCGAATCATGCGCAGCGCCAATGCCGACGTCGCGGTACAGGCACACTATGATCACCTTGATCGCGTATTTCACCTGAAAAAATGGGACGAACGCACGGACGTGCCGGCGTGGATGCGCAGCCTGGCGCTGGTCACGACGATGCATGGCCAGCACTTCACCGGCTACATCTTCAACGACTACGCCCGCCAACTCGAGATCCTGCGGTGGATGGCATCGAAAATCCCGCCCGAGCGCGTCCTGATCTTCCTCTCCGCGTGGGACGGCCGTTACTACTGGGATTATCCCAACTACCGGGTCAGTGACCGGATGGGCGGCGAGTCGGGATTCCGCCGGTTGATCGACGGTGCTCACAAGCTCGGGTTTCGGATGATGCCGATGTTCGGTGCCAATTCAGCCAACCGCCACCAGCCGATGTTCCAGCAGGTTGCCAACGCCGTCGTGCACAAGGTTGACGGCGATGTGGTCGACCTCAACTGGGTTGATTGGGACAACGATCGCCACCAGGAGGGATGGGGCGCCTACATGAATCTCGGCACCGATTCGTGGCGCAAGTGGATGGTGGGCCGAATCGACGAGATGATCACGAAGTACGGCGTTGACGCCTACTTCCTCGATATCATGGGCGGTCACGTCAACAGCCGCAACGGCGACATGCACGCAGGGACAAGCCAGCTCGTGATGGACTTGCGGGCCAGGCACCCGAACGTGCCGTGCGTGGGCGAGATGGCCTATGACGCGCTGGTCGAATTCGTACCCATGTTCCACGTCGGTCTCGGCCGCCTGGGCCAGTACTCGAAGAATTTCCAGCATCTCAGCTCTCCGGCGCCCGGCCGCGGCAGCAGCGGAGTGCATGAGTCGGGCTTCGGCCAATTCAACCCGGCGACGCTGTCGCTTTCCCCCAACGCGATTCCCACGCTGCAAATCGTCGAGGACACCTTCACGGCGCACCGCGACGTGATGACGGCGATCATCGCCAGGGCCCGGGAGCGCGCCGGGATTTCCTGAGCGTTGCCGCTCGTGGCCCGGACCGCCATTGGCCTATCTTGAATGTGGATCTGTCCTCATCAGGAGCAGTCGATGTCTTCTCCAAGCCGTCGTGACTTCGTCACCACATCGGCGTCGGCACTCGCCGCCCTGTCGCTCTTGCCGGCGCTCCCCGCCGATGTGGCGGCCCACGCGCGACGCGGCGACCTTCAGTTCAGGGTGCGGCCATTCGATCTGAAGGATGTCCGGCTCCTGCCAGGCGTCTTCCGCGAAGACGTCGAAGTCAATCGCCGCTTCATGATGGGCCTCGACCCAGACCGATTGATGCATTCGTTCCGGATCACCGCCGGTCTGCCATCGACCGCCGAGCCGTACTACGGATGGGAAGCGCCGAACAACGAACTGCGTGGGCATTTTGTCGGGCACTATCTCTCCGGCTGCGCGTTGATGGCGGCCCAGCTCGACGATCCGGCTGTCAAGGCGCGCGGCGACCTGATGGTGGCGGAACTGGCGCGCTGCCAGAGCCCCAGCGGTTACCTGAGTGCCTTTCCCGAGGAGCTCTTCGACCGGTTGAAGGCGCATCGCCCGGTCTGGGCGCCGTTCTACACGCTGCACAAGATCATGGCCGGGATGCTCGACAGCTACTCGCTGAGCGCCAACACCCAGGCGCTGGATGTCGTGAAGCGGATGACCGAATGGGTGCGGCACTGGGCCGCTCCAGTCGACGACACGCAGATGGCGAGAGTGCTCAACGTGGAATTCGGCGGAATGAGCGAGGTGCTGTACAACCTCGCCGCCGTCACGCACGATTTTTCGCTGCTCGACCTGGCTCATCGATTCGATCACGAGCGGATTCTCGGGCCGCTCGCGCAGGGACGTGACGAACTGAAAGGCGTACACGCCAACACCACCATCCCCAAGATCATCGGCGCCGCTCGACGCTACGAGATCACCGGCGACCAGACGGCGCACGACACCGTCGACTATTTCTGGCGCGAAGTTACCCAGCGGCGCTCGTTCGTGACCGGCGGCACCAGCAGCGGCGAGAATTGGCCGACCGAGCCGGGAAAGCTCGCCAGCCAGCTCGCGTCGGACACCGAGGAGAGCTGCGTCACCTACAACATGCTCAAGCTCACGCGGCAGATGTTCACCTGGACCGCCGACCCGCGCCTGGCCGACTACTACGAACGTGCGCTCTTCAACGGGATGCTGGGAACACAGCACCCCGCCGACGGGGAGAAGATCTACTACACGCCACTGGCATCCGGGTATTGGCGGATGTTCGGCACGCCAGAACACGGCTTCTGGTGCTGTCACGGTTCAGGGGTGGAATCGCACTCGAAGTTCGGCGACAGCATCTACTTCCACGACGACGACGGCATCTTCGTCAACCAGTTCATCGCGTCGAGCGTGAGCTATCCGTACAAGGACGTGCGGCTGACGCAGGAGACGAGCTTTCCGCGCGAGGACCGGACCCGCATCACCGTGCACACCATGGCGCCGACGGCGATGTCGTTGCGAATCCGGGTGCCGTACTGGGTGACCGGCAATGCGTCGCTCCATCTCAACGGGCGTGCGATGAGTGTGCGGTTGAAGCCGGGGAGCTTTGTAGCGATCGCGCGCACATGGAACAATGGCGACCGCGTCGACTTCACCATGCCGATGAGCCTGCGCATCGAGCCGATGCCCGACGATCCGACGCTGCAGGCGGTGATGTACGGCCCGCTGGTGCTGGCAGGCAAGCTCGGCCACGAGGTCACGCGCGCCGGCCCCACCCCGCCGCGGATGTCGCCGGATTTCACCGCGCCACCCGTCGCGGCACCCGTGATCACCGCGCCATCGGCCGACGTCGCGAGCTGGGTCAGGTCTGTGCCGGGAAAGCCGCTCGAATTCACCACCGTGGGCCAGCAGACGAACGTGGCTCTGGTGCCGTTCAATGGACTATTCGATGAGCGGTACGTCGTGTACTGGAAGGTTGCGACGGGGTGAGCAGCGTGCCCGGCTAGCAACCGAGCCCGAGTCAGGTCGATGGCGACCGCTAATGAATGAAAATGGAGACTCCGCCGAGCCCGCTGACACTGGTATAGCTGCGCGCCGTCACGAAGCCGAGCGCGTCATCCTCCCCCACACGCGACAGCCTGACCTCGATGCGGCCGGAGATCACTCCGGAAAAGCGGAATTTGCGGCCCACGCCGACGCCGATTTTCAGCTGCGAAGTCGAGATCCCGTCAGTGTAGCTTGCGTGGACGACGCCAACGTGCGGCGTGACGTAGGTTCCCTGGTGACCCCAGTTGTGCTGCAGGTAAATCGGGACGCCAAGATCGAATTGCAGCGACCACAGGTGCTGATCGCTGGCCTGATCGTACCCGACGATTACCGACGCTTCGATCGCAATCGATGGCGCGAGATAGACGCCGAACTGCACCGCCTGTCCGCCGATGGCAAATCGGCCCGCGCTCGATCCGGGGGCCGAGCCGCCGAAGTTGATGTAACTGGCCGACGCGACGCCGACCCCGAGTTCGAGACTGCGCGTCTGGGCGGCCGCCGGCAATGCCACGGGCATCAGCGCGAGGGCGAGCAACGTAGCCTTGTGCATACCGTGACCCCGAACGAGGAATGATGCCGTTGAAGATACGTCCGATCGCGATGCCTGTGCACACACGCAACCTCCGGTATCCGTTATGGTGCCTGGTGATTGGGGTCGCCGTCACCGGTGCCGTGGCGTGCCAGTCCGGGGTGCCATCTGCGCCGCTGTCGGTGACACCCAGGGACACCTCCGTCTACCTGCGCGGCCGCGTGCAGTTGCACGCCACCGGCGTCGAGGCCTTCGAGGCAGGTCCGGGTGCATCGGTCACGAGCGACGGCGTCATCAGCACCTCGTCGCTTGGCCGTCACTACGTCGTCGCACATGGCGCCTCACTCAGCGACACGGTCTGGGTGCTGTC